>JBMTZC010000009.1:0-26993 GCA_049455215.1 Prochlorotrichaceae cyanobacterium | reverse complement strand
ACGATGGCCATAACTATTCTCATTGTAAGGGGTTCGTCTCTATTTTTGGCTTGTGCCCTCAAGAACTGAGGCACTGAAGAACCGGTCGTGAAATGGTTATCCCTGCGCCTGGAAGGCTAACAACTTAAGGCGGAAGAAGTGCGCCGCACTCTTCCCTGAAATCTTTTCCTTTTCAGAAGAAAACCGCCTAGAACAATGGGGCTTCCCAATCCCGCTTGCTCAATGACAGCCCCTAGTGAATGAGCGATCCTTTCTCGGCTCTCAACCAACGCCCTCTACCAAACTTTGGGTCTAAAACCTTCATCATTGGCAATTTCTACCGTTTCACCGGACTGTCGAATCAGGAATAAGCCTTGACGATGGATATAACGATCGATGCCTTGATCAATTTCAATTCCTGCCATAGCACCATTGAGCTTGACATCAGCATAGCGAGGAAAGGCTTCTTTGAACCGTGCGAGTTTTTCCAGGAAGTAATCCACATCCCCCTGGGACAGTCGGGCTTTGACTTCAATCGCGATCGCCACCTCATCATCTACGGCCAGAATATCAATTTCCATCTTGACCGTCCCTCGTTTGGCCTTGACTCGACGATGGGTTTCCTGAACTTCAATGCCTCTCGCTTGAAAAAGACGAACAACGCCAGGCTCCACTAGGTTTTCTACAAATTGCCCCCAGCGCGTTGTCAGGTTCGCGACTTCTTTGCTCGTTTGTTCTACGACCTTTTCCAGTCTGTCCATATTGCGATCTAGCCGGGCAGCCCGGTAATCCGCTTCTACTGCTCGACGATCGGCTTCTGCTTTAGCCGCTGCAGCCCGACGATCGGCTTCGGCAAAACGGCGATCGGCTTCTTCTTGCGAACGTTGGAAGAGCTTATAGATATCTTCGATCGTAATAGAGTCGGCCATGGTGAAGGCTGAGGTGAAACATCTCGATGATGATCATCATAGCAAGGACACGCGAGAGAGAGGATCGTTGATCGCTGTCCTCTCTCGCACTGTCTCAGACCAGTTCTGGCTTAGGGATTCACGAGACCATCAGGTAGACGATCGTACCGGATCAGGTCTTCGTAGGTTTCCCGTTGCAGGATTAAGCTGGCATCACCATCCTTCACTAAGACTGCAGCGGGGCGGGGCAGGCGATTGTAGTTGGAAGCCATGCTGTAGTTGTAGGCACCGGTCGCCAAAACCACCACAATGTCACCGGGCTCCGTTTCGGGGAGTTGGGCGTTGTGAATGACAATATCCCCGGACTCACAGTGTTTCCCGGCGATCGTGACGGTTTGGTCAGCGGGGGCATCCATGCGGTTTGCTACCACCGCCCGATAGAGGGACTGATAGGTAATGGGGCGAGGATTATCGGACATGCCACCATCCACGGTGATGTAGCGTTTTAAATCGGGAATATCCTTGCGGCTGCCCACGGTGTAGGCGGTCACACAACTACTGCCCACCAGGGAGCGACCCGGTTCGCAGATTAAACGGGGATAGGGCATACCTTGGGCATCACAGACCGCCACTAGGGCGGTACTCACTTGTTTCGCCCACTCTTCAATACTGGGGGGATCATCCGCTTCCGTATAACGAATTCCTAGCCCACCGCCAACATTGACTTCCGATACGGTTAAGCCTGCGGCCTGAGCATCGTGAAAGGCTTGCACTAAAACCGCCGTTAAATCTTGGTGGGGTTGCAGTTCAAAAATCTGAGAGCCAATATGGGCATGAAGTCCAACGCACTGAAGCTGAGGCTGTTCCTTGAGTAAGCGGAAAACGGTGGGTAACTGCTCTGGGGAAAAGCCAAATTTACTGTCGAGTTGGCCGGTGCGAATATACTCGTGGGTGTGGCATTCAATCCCTGGGGTAAAGCGAATCATCACCCGTTGAGGGGAGGCTAGCGATCGGGTTTTGGTCAGTTCAGCGAGGGTTTCGAGTTCTAAGAGATTATCCACAACGATCGTAATGCCGGGGGCTTCTAAGGCCAGGGTTAACTCTGCTGCACTTTTATTATTGCCATGAAAATAAAGCCGATCGCTAGGAACACCAGCCTGCAGTGCCGTATATAACTCACCCCCAGAGACGACATCAATCCCCAGTCCTTCCTGGGCAACGATCGCACAGATCGCTAAACAATTCCAGGCCTTAGAGGCATAAATGACTAAAGAGTCGCCAGGATAATGCTGCTGAAAACTCTGACGATATTGACGGCAGGCAGTGCGGAGCGTGTGTTCATCAACAATGTAGAGCGGAGTCCCAAATTGGTTGACTAAATCTTTGATGTCCATCCCCCCGAGTTCTAAATGGTGATGATCATTCACCTGAGCAGTAAGGGGCATGAGGCGTTGATTGGGAGAACTACTCTCCGCTGAAAACGATAAATAATGCTGACCAGTAACCATAACGGGAGGGGAAAGATAGGAGGTGCAAGGAGATATAAACTCAGTCTTTTATCCTAACATTGAACTTTGCTGAGGGGTTACCCACTGAAGGCGGCAGAGGGCGGCGTGAAGCAACGTACTCTGCCTTTCAATTTTTCGCTTTTAGTGGGACTCCTGCTGAGGGTCTGGTGGTGTTTTAAAACTTAAAATAATTGCGATCGATGTTGCAGAGCCGGCATTTGTTGACGGACTTGGGCCAGGCGAGTGGGTTCAATGGGGGCAATGGCTAAACCCGGTTGATCTCCTGCATCCGCTAAGACCAGTCCCCAAGGATCAATGATTAAGGCATGACCATTGGTTTGGCGACGATCGTAATGGGTTCCTGTTTGAGCCGGAGCGATCAGATAGGCGGTATTTTCAATGGCACGGGCTTGGAGTAACACTTGCCAATGATCTTTGCCGGTATAGGCGGTAAAGGCAGCGGGGACAAATAATACTTCGGCATTCGATTTTGATAAATGTCTATACAGTTCGGGAAAGCGCACATCATAACAAATGGAAAGCCCCAAATTGCCAAAAATCGGGGAAGCATAAACCGGAGGCAAGGCAGCCCCAGCACTGACGGTTCGGGATTCTTGGTAGGTATTGCCATCCGGTAGGTTGACATCAAACAGGTGAATTTTTTCGTACCGTGCTAACTCCTGACCGTCAGGGCCGACCAACAGCGCCGTGTTATGGGTTTGTTCGCCAACGGGTACCGGAAACCCGCCCCCGAGGAGGGTAATTTGATAGCGTTGTGCGATCGTTTTCAGGAATTTTTCACTTGCCTGAGCCAGAGTGCTGGCCTGGCGCACCTTGTCTGCTTCATCCCCCATAAAGCAAAAATTTTCAGGGAGACCAATTAATTCAGCGCCGCGACGAACGGCTAAATCAATCCACTCTTCCGCCTGAGCAAAGTTTTTGTCTACATCAGGAAGGCTGGTCATCTGAACGGCGGCGGCAAGGTAAGAACGCATAGCAATGGTGAAGAACGAGGAATGCCCGCTGATTATATAGCGTTTTCGCTGCCTGCAACATCAAGATGCTATGCTCTAAACATCTCTTCTTGCAAACGCCAAACACAGAAAAACCGATGAATAATTGTGTCCTTCTGGCGGAAATCATAGAACCCGTCAAAATGCGGTATACCCAAGACAATCAAACCCCGATCGCTGAGGTATTGGTGCAGTTCAGTGGTCTACGCCAAGACGATCCCCCGTCCAAACTCAAAGCCGTTGGCTGGAACAACATGGCGGAAACCTTACAGCAAAATTGCCAAGTGGGTCAGCAGGTTTTATTAGAGGGACGCTTACGCATGAGTACCCTAGATCGTCCCGAAGGCTTTAAAGAAAAAGTCGCGGAATTAACGGTCAGTCGGATCCATCCCCTAGGAGCTACGGCGGGCACGGTTGCCAGTGCGGTGACAGGGTTTACACCACCGACTCCTTCTAGTTTTGTGCCCCCAGCTCCAGTCTCTACGCCAACGGTGCCCCCTCCCCCTGCTAATGTGCCACCGCCAGATTATGACGAAATCCCCTTTTAAGGCTTTCTGCTGAAAGCGCAAAATATGAGCGAGAGAGTGCGCCGCACTCTCTCGCCTTAAGTTTTAAACGTTGATTCGATTCAAGTCAGGGATTGGGGTGGGCAGTAAAATTGCCTGCCACTCATGAATTAAGTCTGACTAAAAACGCTCACTGAGTTGGGCTTCTTGGGGTCGGGCGGAGAGCAACGTTTCCAATAACTCGATCGCTTCTACATATTGAGGATCTCCCTGCGTTCCCAGTTGTTCGGGGTTCCGGGCTAAGCTGATCTGTTGTTCCTGGTTGAGGTTGACCGCCACATCAGGGGTTAAGCCCCGCTTGCTAATATCTGTCCCGTTGGGGGTGTAGTAGTGGGCAATGGTCACGGCGATGCCGGAACCATCTTCTAAGGCATGAAGAGACTGCACTAAGGCTTTCCCAAAGGTTTGCCGACCGACAATGATCCCCCGCCGATTATCCTGCAGTGCTCCCGCCAGAATCTCGCTGGAACTGGCAGAATTTTGATCCACGAGTACCACCAAAGGTAGTTTGGTGAGGGCGGTACTGTTTGCTTTTAACTCTAGATCTCGATTTTCCCGATCGGTGGTTTTTACGATCGTCCCCTCATCTAGCCACATCCGCGCAATATCAATACTGGAATTGAGCAAGCCCCCTGGATTGCCTCGCAAGTCCAAGACAAAGCCATCTACCTCAGGGTTCAAAGTGCGGATCGCATCCCGCATTTCCCGAGCTGCATGGGAGGTAAACTGGGAAAGCCGAATGTAGCCAATTTTGCGAGTCCCTTCTTGACGGCGGGTATAGCTCACACTGGGCACTTCAATTTGTTCACGGGTCAAGGTGCTTTCCAGCGTTTTTTCCTGGCGACTATACCGCAGGGTCACCTGAGTGCCCACTTCGCCCCGAATCAGTTCTGCCGCTGTGGACACCTCCATGCCCAGGGTCGATTGCCCATTAATTTCCAGAATCACATCCCCACTTTGAATTCCTGCTTTGAGGGCCGGCGAATTGAACATTGCCTCCTCGACCATGATCCGGTTCGATTGCTCATCGCGGCGCAGACGCATCCCCACTCCGGACAATTCTCCCCGGGTTTGATTGGTTAAGGCTTGATACTGTTCGGGATCCAAAAAGCGTGTGTAGGGATCCTCCAGTTGATTGAGGGCAGAGCGGAGGGCAGAGTAGGCGCTTTCCGGAGAGTCATAATCCTTGGTTAACAAGGTCTCGCGGGACTGTAGCCAATCCGTATGATTAAAACTGGGGTCTACATATTCGCGATAAACAATCTGCCACGATTGATCTAACGTTTCCTTAGGACTGTTTTCCCAGAGAATGCCATCCTGGGCAAAACTGGGCTGAGGAGCCATGACAGCGGGGGCAAGAAAAGCAACGCTGCTGGATAGGACAAGAAGCGTTTTGCAGGCCGTGGCAAACAGAGGTTGGTTGATCATGTGGCAGGGGCGGATGGGTGGGCAGAAGGGAGAAAGCGACTTCTTCCAGACCCACACCTCACTGAAGCGTCTAAACCACCTTAAGGTCTGAATGAAATATCACTTTCGGGGCGAACATTTTTTAGTGTAGCCTATGGGCTTAAAATCGTTGGCATCTTCATTACCACTTTCCCTTGGGGAATCCCCCAGATTTCATGAGTCAGCGCGTTTTATTCATTAGTAACGGTCACGGGGAAGATAACCACTCTGCCCACATCATCCAAAGCCTGCAGGAACTCGCCCCTGAGGTGGAAATAGCCGCCCTAGCGATCGTGGGAGAGGGATCTGCCTATCGACGCTTAGGCATTCCCCTGATTGGCCCGACCCAAGTGCTGCCTTCGGGGGGATTTACCTACATGAATCGCTGGCTATTGGTCAAAGATCTGCAAGCGGGCTTGCTTCAGCTCACCTGGCAACAGTGGCAAGCGATGCGTCGCTATGCCCCCCAGTGCGACCTAGTTCATGCTACGGGAGATAGCATTGGTCAGTCTTTTGCCTATGGTTCCCAGCGTCCTTTTATTTCTTTTATTTCCTGTTTATCCGCCCTCTATGAGGATCATTTGCAACTGGACTTGTTGTTGCAATGGTACTTTAAATCCTCTCGGTGTCTCAAGGTTTTTACCCGCGATCGCTTCACCGCAGAAAATTTACAACAGCAGGGCTTCCCTAAAGTGCAATTTGGTGGCATTCCTTCCCTCGATCGCTTGACCCCTCAAGGCAAAGATCTCAAACGGCGATCGGGTACCGATTTAATAGCCCTTTTACCGGGTTCTCGCTTACCGGAAGCCTTACGTAACTTCCAATTACAGTTACGACTTTTGGAATGGGTGGCCAAACGTCATCCCGAAGCCCTGGCCACCTTAGAGTTTCGGGCCGCTTTAGTCCCAGGTGTTTTAGAGGAACTTGCCACCCTAGCCCCAGCCCAAGGCTGGCAATGGCAACCGCCCCATCGCCTGGTTTGGCAAACCCCAGAGGCTGAAGATCTAGAGGTGCTGTGTTATGGCGATCGTTTCAACGATATTCTCCATGAATGCACGTTGGTGGTGGGAATGGCGGGGTTAGCGGTGGATCAAGCCGTTGCCCTGGGCAAGCCTGTGCTGCAAATCCCCGGAGAGGGGCCACAATTTACCTATCGGTTTGCCGAAGCTCAAAATCGACTCTTAGGGGTATCCGCTCAAACGATCGGCACCGCCGCCGCCGATGATCCGATCCTCCAAGCGGCGGCGGACTGTCTCTGGAAAACCGTTAACGATCGCTCCTATCTAGCCCAAGCCGCTAGCAATGGCAAAGAACGTCTCGGTTCCCTGGGCGGTTCCTATCGCATTGCCGAAGCGATCGTTGACCACCTGGCTCAGCAGCGGAAGTCTTGAGTTTTCCTTTCTTGCCCGGATCATTGAGATGATGACTGTGGAGACGATCGCCGTTCCAGACCATGCAGCTAAAAAGTTCCCCAAAAATGCTAGACAACGTGTTTAATGATTGTTATAGTAGTTTTCCGTGAGAAAAACGGGTAATGGGTGACGCAGGCTCAAAGAAAGTTTAACGTTTCTCAAAACTCGCCCGAGCGGCCGTTACTGGCTAACTTGCATGAGCATCTCAGTGAAACTACTGTTATATGCTCGCGGATACTGAGGTCTAACCTTAAGTCTTTGCAAGTGTTTTAGGTTTACTGAATTGCATCGCTTTGGGCTGTCAAGCCTTCGTAGTCTAAGTCAATCACTGTCCGCAGTTTTGGCCTACTGCATAAAGCATGTAGTGACGTATGTCTTGGCGTGAGCCAAGAAGTCCAGAACGTTGTTTCTGGTCTGTTTTTTCGTGTGTTTACACAATGGCAGGAGAGTAAAGCCGTGTCTATTGGCATTCTCGGTACCAAATTAGGCATGACCCAGATTTTTGATGAAGCGGGTCGAGCCATCCCCATTACGGTTGTTCAAGCTGGGCCCTGTACCGTGACCCAAGTGAAAACTGTAGAAAGTGATGGTTACACAGCCGTGCAGCTCGGCTATGAAGAGGTTAAGGAAAAAAGCCTTAATAAGCCTGAGTTGGGACACCTGAGCAAAGCAGGAGCCGTTCCCCTACGGCATTTAACCGAATATCGCTTATCAGAATCTTCTGCCTATGAATTGGGGCAGCAGGTGACCGTAGAGATCTTCAGTGCCGGTCAGCTCGTTGATGTATCGGGCAAGAGTATTGGTCGGGGATTTGCGGGCTATCAAAAACGTCATGGTTTTGCCCGCGGTCCCATGAGCCATGGTTCCAAAAACCACCGTTTACCCGGTTCTACCGGTGCCGGGACTACCCCTGGTCGGGTTTATCCCGGTAAGCGCATGGCGGGTCAATTGGGCAACAAGAAGGTCACCCTGAGGAAGCTCTCTATTGTCCGCGTTGAAACCGATCGTAATTTGCTGCTGATTCAAGGATCGGTACCGGGCAAACCCGGAGCATTGGTCAATATTACACCTGCAAAAGAAGTGTAGAGGGATAGACTCATGGCAAGTTGTGTCATTAAAAATTGGCAAGGAGAAACAGCGGGGGAAACCTCCCTGGATCTCAAAGTTGCTAAAGAAGAAAATGCAGCGCACATTGTTCACCGAGCATTAGTCCGTCAATTGGCCAATGCCCGTCAGGGAACTGCGTCCACCAAAACCCGCTCTGAAGTGCGCGGGGGGGGACGGAAACCCTGGCGACAAAAAGGAACCGGTCGCGCCCGGGCTGGATCGACCCGATCGCCGTTGCTGCCCGGTGGGGGCGTTGTTTTTGGCCCCAAACCTCGGGATTACAGCATCAAGATGAACCGCAAGGAACGCCGGGTGGCCCTGCGTACCGCCTTCCAAAGCCGTGTTGATCAGTTAGTGGTGGTTGAGGATTTTGCGGATCAACTGCCCCGTCCCAAAACTCGCACCGTTATCGAAGCCTTCGATCGTTGGGGCGTAGATGCCCAAAGCAAGATCTTGATGATTTTGCCGGAGCGTCAGGAAACGGTCTACCTCTCCGTGCGGAATATGCCTAACGTGAAATTAATTACCGCCAGTAACTTAAATATTTTTGATGTACTGAACGCGGATGCGATCGTTGCCACCTCAACCGCCATTGCCAAGCTACAGGAGGTTTACAGCGATGACTAGATTTGACGATCGGAACCTAGCGGACTTGATTCGCCGCCCCTTAGTCACAGAGAAAGCGACCCTCTTGCTGGAAAGCAATCTCTATAGCTTTGAAGTGGATCCCAAAGCCACCAAGCCTCAGATTAAGGCCGCGATCGAAATGCTGTTTGATGTCAAAGTCATTGGCGTTCAGACCGCTCATCCCCCCCGGAAACAACACCGGGTTGGCCGGTTTCAAGGCTATCGCGCCCATTACAAAAAGGCGACGGTACGCCTCGCCGAAGGTGACAGCATTACTCTCTTCCCTGACGTTTAGTGACGGCATAAATTATGGCGACTCGTATTTACAGACCCTATACACCGGGAACGCGGGAGCGGATTGATGCAGATTTCTCCCAAATCACCACCGATAAGCCGGAAAAATCCTTAACCCGATCGATTCACCGGGCCAAAGGGCGGAACAATCGCGGTGTGATTACCTGCCGTCACCGTGGCGGTGGACACAAGCGCTTATATCGTCTCATTGACTTTAAGCGGGATAAGCGCGAAATGTGGGGCACCGTCGTCACGGTGGAATATGACCCCAACCGGAACGCTCGAATTTCCCTCATTCAATACGAAGACGGAGAAAAGCGTTACATTTTGCACCCCCACAAGCTGGCCGTGGGCACCAAAATTATTGCCGGAGAAGGCTCTCCCATTGAAATTGGCAACGCCCTCCCCTTAGCCAATATTCCCTTGGGTACCGAAGTTCACAACGTGGAACTGAAAGCGGGACGGGGTGCGCAAATCGTGCGAGCCGCCGGCGCATCGGCCCAAGTGGTTGCCAAGGAAGGGAATTATGTTGCCCTCAAGCTGCCCTCCGGTGAAGTCCGTCTCATTCGTCGTGAATGCTATGCCACCATCGGCCAGGTCGGCAACATCGAAGCCCGCAACACTAGTCTAGGTAAAGCTGGACGGAAGCGCTGGTTAGGTCGTCGTCCCGAAGTTCGAGGCAGCGTTATGAACCCCTGCGATCACCCCCATGGTGGTGGGGAAGGTCGTGCGCCGGTGGGTCGTTCTGGCCCCGTTACCCCTTGGGGTAAACCGGCCCTGGGTCTAAAAACTCGCAAGAAGAATAAGCCGAGTAACAAATATGTTCTGCGCCGTCGTCGTAAATCCTCCAAGCGGGGTCGAGGCGGACGCGATTCTTAACGTTGTGAATTTTGAGTTGCGAGTTTTGAATTTTGAGTTAAATAGCCCATTCAAAATTCAACCGTAAAAACTCAAACCGAAGAACTCAAAACTTAACTACTAGGAGTGCTTTTAGCATGGGACGATCGCTTAAAAAAGGGCCATTTGTTGCCGACCATCTCCTCAGCAAAATTGAAAAAATGAATGCCAAAGGGGAGAAAAACGTGATTAAGACCTGGTCACGGGCTTCGACAATTCTGCCCCAGATGATTGGTCACACGATCGCGGTTCATAATGGCCGTCAACACGTACCGGTGTATATCACCGACCAAATGGTGGGGCACAAACTGGGTGAGTTCGCCTTAACTCGCTCGTTCCGGGGGCACATCAAAGATAAGAAAGGGGGACGTTAATCCATGGATACTGAACAACAAGCTCAGGCTATTGCCCGCTACATCCGCATGTCTCCCTTAAAAGTACGGCGGGTCTTAGATCAAATTCGAGGACGCTCCTACCGGGATGCCTTGATGATCCTCGAGTTCATGCCCTACCGCTCCTGCGATCCTATCCTCAAGGTATTGCGCTCTGCGGTAGCGAATGCAGAACACAACCTGGGACTTGATCGGGAAGCACTTGTGATTAGTAAAGCTTTTGCCGATCAAGGCCCCGTTCTTAAGCGCTTTCGTCCCCGTGCCCAAGGCCGGGCCTACATGATCCGTAAGCCCACCTGCCACATCACGATCGCAGTCTCTCCTGCCCTAGAGGAAGAGTGATAAGTTTTGAAGTTTGAGGTTCAACCCCAACGTTCTAGTCAAAAACAGACTGGTTGGGTGGAGAAAATAGAAAAATTCTAGAAATCTCTGGAACTTCAATAGAACAGTCAAAACTTAACGCTTAAAACTTAAAACTTACACATGAGTGAGGTAATCAGTGGGACAAAAAATTCATCCAACAGGGCTCCGATTGGGCATTACCCAGGAACATCAATCTTGTTGGTTTGCCGATCCTAAGCGGTACTCTGAGGTTCTTCAAGAAGACCATCGGATTCGCGCCTATATTGAAAAAAATCTGAGTAACGCGGGTATCTCCTGCATTCGCATTGAGCGCAAAGCAGAGCAATTAGAACTAGAAATCCGTACTGCTCGCCCCGGCGTAGTCGTGGGACGGGGGGGTAAAGGTATTGAAGATTTACGGATCGGGATCCAACGCCACCTCGGCAATCTCGATCGCCCGGTACGCATCAACGTTGTGGAAGTAGAGCGAGTCGATGCCGATGCCGTTTTAGCCGCCGAATATATTGCCCAGCAACTCGAGCGACGGGTTTCTTTCCGTCGGGTTGTTCGCCAAGCCATGCAGCGGGCAGAGCGGGCGGGGGTCAAAGGCATGAAAGTGCAGGTGAGCGGTCGCTTAAACGGGGCCGAAATTGCCCGCACCGAGTGGACACGGGAAGGTCGAGTCCCCCTCCATACCCTCCGGGCAGACATTGACTATGCCTATCGCATTGCCCAAACCACCTACGGTGTATTGGGGATCAAAGTTTGGATCTTTAACGGCGAAGTCATTCCGGGACAGGTGGAAACATCGAAAGATCCAGGAAATCAACCCCGTCGTCGGCAGTCTCGTCGCCGTCAACGGTTTGAAGATCGCTCAAATGAGGAGTAACGATCGATGCTGAGTCCAAGACGTACAAAATTCCGCAAACAACACCGGGGCAAAATGCGCGGTGAAGCCAGTCGGGGGAATACCGTCGCCTTTGGTAGCTTTGGTCTTCAGGCCAAGGAGTGTTCCTGGATTACGGCCCGCCAAATTGAAGCGAGTCGTCGTGCCATGAACCGTTACATCCGCCGGGGTGGAAAAATTTGGATCCGGATCTTTCCCGATAAATCCGTTACCATGCGTCCCGCTGAAACCCGGATGGGTTCCGGTAAAGGAAACCCCGAGTTTTGGGTAGCAGTGGTCAAGCCTGGTCGCATCCTCTTTGAGGTGGATGGGGTGAGCGAAGAAGTGGCACGGGAAGCCATGCGCCTAGCGTCCCACAAATTACCCATCAAGACCAAGTTTGTGGTTCGGGAAACGGCAATCCCTGAAACGGAACCCGCTACGGAGGAATAAAGATGGCCCTATCCAAAATTCAAGACTTCCGCGACTTGAGCGATCAAGAATTGCAGGAGCAAATCCTGGGGGCAAAGCGTGAACTGTTTGAATTGCGCTTCCAAAAGGCAACCCGTCAGATGGAAAATAAGCCCCACCTTTTCAAACATACTCGGCATCGCCTGGCCCAGTTGATGACCGTAGAGCGGGAACGGCAACTTGCCCAAACCGCAGAGGTTAGTGAAGAAGCTTGAGTAGTGAGAATAAGTGCTGAGCAACTCAGGTTTGCCTGAAGGCTCAAGACTTAAAGCTCAAAACTGAGACTTTCCTACGGTTCACCTCAAAACTCAAAACTTAAAACTCAAAACTGAGATCTTAAGCTATGGCAATTAAAGAATTGGTGGGAATGGTGGTGAGTAACAAAATGGACAAAACAGCGGTAGTTGCTGTTGAAGACCGGGTTTCTCACTCCAGATACAAAAAAATTGTGGTGCAAACCCGCCGATATAAAGTCCACGATGAAAAAAATGAGTGTCGCATCGGCGATCGGGTGAGAATCCAAGAAACTCGCCCCCTCAGTCGCACGAAGCGCTGGACGCTCATGGAAGTCCTGGTTCCAGCCCCTGAGCGTTAGGAGTCACCCATGATTCAACAAGAAAGTTATTTAAATGTAGCGGATAACAGTGGAGCTAGAAAGCTCATGTGTATCCGGGTTCTTGGGGGTAACCGCACCTATGCCGGCATTGGCGATGTCATTATCGCTGTTGTCAAGGATGCCATTCCCAATATGCCCATCAAGAAGTCCGATGTCGTTCGGGCTGTGGTGGTTCGGACCAAGAAGAATCTCTGCCGAGATAGTGGCATGAGCATTCGCTTTGACGACAATGCAGCGGTGATTATCAACAACGATGGTAATCCCAGAGGTACCCGCGTCTTTGGCCCCGTGGCCCGAGAACTGCGCGATCGGAACTTCATGAAAATTGTTTCCCTGGCGCCGGAGGTGTTGTAAGTATGCTGAATAACAAACAGCCGAAAAAGCGCCCCTCCCGCTACAAAATGCACGTTAAAGTTGGCGACACCGTTCAGGTTATTTCTGGACGGGACAAAGGCAAAGTAGGGGAAGTGATTCGTACCATTCCCGACAAAAGCCAGGTCGTGGTTAAGGACGTGAATATTCGTACCAAGCACGTTAAACCCCAACAAGAGGGCGAGAGCGGCCAAATTAGAACCCTAGAATTTCCCATTCACAGTTCTAATGTCATGCACTATTCCACCAAGGAAAAAGTGACCAGTCGGGTTTGTATCGATTACAACGCCGAAGGTCGCAAGGTGCGGAAGCTCAAAAAAACGGGCGAGATTATTGACTAATACCCTCCTTCTTTGTCATGTCTATCACACTTAAAAAGACCTATCAAGAGGTTGTGGTGCCCAAGCTGATGGAGCAGTTTGGTTACAGCAACATTCATCAGGTTCCCAAACTGGTGAAAATAACGATCAACCGTGGATTGGGGGAAGCGTCTCAAAATGCCAAGGCATTAGAGTCCTCTCTAGCGGAAATTGCCAAGATTACGGGACAAAAACCGGTTATTACTCGAGCCAAGCAAGCGATCGCGTCCTTCAAAATTCGTGAAGGAATGCCGGTAGGGATCATGGTAACCCTACGCAGCGAACGGATGTACAGCTTTCTCGAGAAGCTCATCCATATTTCCCTTCCTCGAATTCGGGACTTTCGGGGCATCAGTCCTCGGAGTTTTGACGGTCGAGGCAATTACACCTTGGGCTTAAAAGAACAACTTCTTTTTCCCGAAATTAGCTACGACGCTATTGATCAAATTCGCGGCATGGATATTTCCATTGTGACCACGGCCAGAACCGATGAAGAAGGTCGTGCGCTTCTCAAGGAAATCGGGATGCCTTTCCGCGACAAATAAGGCAATTCCAGTAACGAGGTCACTATGGCGGTTAATGATCCCATTGCAGATATGTTGACGCGCATTCGGAATGCAAACCTAGCGCGTCACCAAACTACTCGCATTCCAGCAACTCGACTCACTCGCAGCATTGCTTCGGTACTCCAATCCGAAGGCTTTATTGACGGGTTTGAAGAAGCGGAAGACGGTATTAGGAAGTTTTTGGTTGTTTCCCTACGGTATGTCGGGAAAAACCGCAAACCCACCATCAAAATGTTAAAGCGCGTCAGTCGCCCCGGTTTGCGGGTCTATGCAAACCGTAAAGAACTCCCCCGAGTTCTCGGTGGCATTGGCGTGGCTATCATTTCCACTTCCCACGGCATTATGACCGATAAAGATGCGCGGAGACAGGGCATCGGTGGCGAAGTCTTATGCTACGTCTGGTAGCGATCGTTGTTTCGTAAGGAAGTCAGCAGATGTCTCGTATCGGCAAACGGGCGATTCCGATCCCCGATAAAGTTACCGTAACCATCGATGGACAAACCGTTGCGGTGAAGGGCCCCAAGGGTGAACTCTCCCGGGTTTTGCCCAGCGGTGTTTCCGTCGAGCAACAGGACAAACTCATTCAAGTCAACCGGGTTAACGATTCCCGCACAGCGCGGGAGCGCCACGGTCTTTGTCGCACCCTTGTCTTTAATATGGTGGAAGGGGTGTCCCAAGGCTATACTCGCCGTTTGGAAATCCAGGGGGTTGGCTATCGGGCCCAAGTTCAGGGCACCAAGCTAGTCTTGAGTATGGGCTATAGTCATCCGGTGGAAATGGATCCCCCCGATGGCATTCAGTTTGCGGTGGAAAACAACACCAACGTCATTGTTACGGGTATTGATAAAGAACTGGTCGGTAATACGGCAGCTCGGATTCGAGCAGTGCGTCCCCCCGAACCCTATAAGGGCAAGGGCATTCGCTATGCCGGGGAACAGGTCAGACGTAAGGCGGGTAAAACCGGGAAGAAATAAACTATGAAAGCAACACGTCGAGAATCTACACAACGCAGACATCGCCGTATTCGGCGGCGAGTTGTTGGTACTGCTGAGCGTCCTCGTTTAGCGGTTTTCCGTTCCAACAATCATATTTATGCTCAGATTATTGATGATTCGGCCCATCATACCCTCGCGGCTGCTTCCACTCTGGATCCGGATTTGCGGGGAGAGTTAGAGTCCATCGAACCCTGCGAAGCTTCGTCCAAAGTGGGGGCACTGGTGGCCCAACGGGCTTTAGAAAAAGGCATCCAGAAGGTGGTCTTCGATCGCGGTGGCAAGATCTACCATGGTCGGGTCAAAGCCCTGGCGGATGGTGCGCGGGAAGCAGGCCTTGAATTTTAGAATTATGGGTTTTGAGTTATGAATTTTTAAGTTAAATAGCCGCTCAAAACTCAAAACTGAGAACTCAAAACTGACCATTCCTAAGGGAGATCCCAATCGTGGCAAACCGGACTAAAAAGAATACTAAAGAAAAAGAAAAAGATACCACTTGGCAAGAGCGGGTTGTGCAAATCCGCCGGGTGACCAAGGTGGTCAAGGGGGGTAAAAAGCTAAGCTTCCGCGCGATCGTCGTAGTCGGTAATGAGCGCGGTCAGGTTGGCGTGGGGGTTGGCAAAGCCGGAGATGTAATCGGTGCCGTCAAAAAAGGCGTTGCTGATGGCAAAAAGCACTTGGTGGATGTGCCCCTCACCCGTAACTTATCCATTCCCCACCCCACTGTAGGGATTGGTGGAGCGGCCAAAGTCATGGTTCGTCCTGCTTCTCCTGGTACTGGGGTAATTGCAGGGGGAGCCGTGCGCACGGTACTGGAATTGGCCGGGGTGAAAAACGTCCTTGCCAAGCAACTTGGTTCCGACAACCCACTCAATAACGCCCGTGCGGCAGTAGAAGCCCTGTCTTCCCTGCGTACTTTCCAACAAGTTGCGGAAGAACGGGGGGTTTCCGTCGATCGTCTGTATGGTCGGGCGGAGTCGGTAGTGGCAGCAGAACCGGTAGCCGCAGCGGTGGAAGCCAGTAACTAAAACTGAAGTCAATAACTGAAGTCAATAGGGAGTTTTTATGCGCTTAGAAGATGCAGCACCGAAACCAGGGTCAAAACGCCGTCGTCGTCGGGTAGGTCGCGGAATTTCTGCGGGACAAGGGGCCAGCGGTGGTTTTGGGATGCGGGGGCAAAAATCTCGCTCCGGTCGTCCCACTCGTCCTGGTTTTGAAGGGGGACAAATGCCCCTCTATCGCCGGGTTCCCAAACTCAAAACCTTCCCCTTGGTGAATCGTACCCGGTACACCATTGTCAACGTCAAAGATTTAGCAGACTTACCCGCTAATAGCCAAGTCTCCCTCGCTTCATTGTTAGAAGCAGGTATCTTGACCGCGAGTAAAGAAGGTCGTCTCAAAATTTTGGCTGATGGCGAGCTATCAATTCCCCTCCAAGTCACAGCGGATGCTTTTACGGCTCAAGCTCGGACTAAAATTGAGGCGGCGGGCGGAACTTGTATTCTGACTGCTGAAACGTCTAGCTCTGTCGTCTCACCCGAAGGGGAAGCGTAGAAGATCATGGTTATCAGTCGCGGTAAAACGCCTACAGCGCAAGAAACTTTTCTGCAGATGGCTCAAGCCGCAGGTTTGCGGGGTCGGGTTCTAGTGACCTTGGGGCTCTTGATTCTTGTGCGGTTGGGCATTTATATCCCCATCCCAGGAATCGATCGTTTTGCCTTTAATGAACGTCTGCAAAGTAGTAATTTAGGCGGAGTCATTGGCTTCTTAGATATTTTTTCCGGGGGTGGACTCTCTGCCCTCGGCATTTTTGCTTTGGGAATTCTCCCCTTCATTAACGCTTCTATTATTATTCAGTTGCTTACGGCAGCCCTACCTTCTCTAGAGGATCTGCAAAAAAATGAAGGGGAAGCGGGTCGTCGTAAAATTTCTCAAATTACTCGCTATGTCGCCTTAGGTTGGTCCCTTCTCCAGGGGGTGGTAATTTCCCTTTGGGTCAATGAAGTGGCGATTAACCCAGGCTTTGGCTTTATGTTCCAGTGTGCCTTAGCGATCGTTGCCGGATCCATGTTTGTGATGTGGGTTGGGGAACTGATTACTGAGCGAGGCTTAGGCAATGGTGCGTCCTTGCTGATTTTTGTCAACATTGTCGCCACCCTCCCCCGTGCCCTGGGTCAAACCATTGAACTAGCCCAGAGTGGCGATCGTACCCTGGTTGGGGGCATTGTCATCTTAGGACTGGTTTTCTTGGTGACGATCGTTGGCATTGTCTTTGTACAGGAAGGCACTCGTCGTATTCCCATCGTCTCGGCTAAACGCCAAGTGGGTCGCCGTCTCTATGCCGAAAAGAGCAGCTATTTGCCCCTGCGTCTGAACCAAGGGGGGGTTATGCCGATCATTTTTGCCTCGGCAATTTTGATTTTGCCCGCTTCCCTCGCACAGTTTGCTGAGAACGAGTTTCTGCTGCGCTTTGCCAGCTACCTTCGCCCGGATAGCTCTGCTCCCTGGGTCTACGTCATTGTTTACCTGGCAATGATCCTCTTCTTCAGTTACTTCTATGCCTCTTTGGTCGTCAATCCGATTGACATGTCCCAAAACCTGAAACGTATGGGAGCCAGCATTCCGGGTATCCGTCCGGGTAAGGCCACCAGTGAGTATATTTCACGGGTTTTAAACCGTTTGACCTTCTTGGGAGCCATCTTCCTCGGCTTAGTTGCCATTATTCCCACTGCGGTGGAAGGGGCAACGCGGGTGAGAACATTCCAAGGCTTGGGAGCGACCTCGCTGCTGATTTTAGTGGGGGTAGCGATCGATACGGCCAAACAGGTGCAAACCTATGTGATTTCTCAACGTTATGAAGGAATGGTGAAACAATAGTGACCAAATTTATTTTTTTAGGTCCTCCCGGGGCGGGAAAGGGCACCCAAGCCGCCCTCTTAGCCCAGGAAATGAATCTAGCGCATATTTCTACCGGTGAAATCCTGCGCTCAGCGGTTCAGGAACAGACCCCTTTAGGTATAGAGGCGCAATCCTTCATGTCTCGTGGTGAACTGGTTCCCGATCGTCTGGTGCTGGGGTTGGTGAAGGAGTGCTTAGAGCATTTAAACGGTAGCTATCAAGGCTGGATCTTGGATGGCTTTCCCCGCAACATTGCCCAAGCGGATGCCTTAGATCATTTGCTTGGGGATATGAAACAGCAGTCTGACTGTGCCGTGAACCTTGATGTTCCCGATGAAATTCTCATTCAACGGTTACTCGGCCGGGGTCGTCAAGATGATACGGAGGATGTGGTGCGGACTCGTCTACAGGTTTACCGGGATCAAACCGCTCCGTTAATTGACTTCTACCAAAATCGCCAGCACTTGGTTTCCGTCAATGGAAATGCCGAGGTGCAGGAAGTGACCCAAAGACTCAAGTCAGCGGTGCTGACCACCGTCCAGGAATCACTTTAATCTCAGTTCTGTTTCCCTTAATTTGGAGGTTAACCTGTGTCAAAACAAGATCTCATTGAAATGGAGGGAACGGTTACTGAGTCCCTTCCCAACGCCATGTTTCGTGTGGATTTAGATAATGGTTTTAACGTTCTTGCCCATATTTCTGGCAAGATTCGTCGCAACTATATCAAAATCTTACCGGGGGATCGGGTGAAGGTAGAACTGACCCCCTATGATCTCACGAAGGGACGAATTACCTATCGGTTGCGGAAAAAGTAATTCATTCAGTTGATGTTCTCTTCACTGAGTACCGATTACTAACTCGTAACTAAAATGCTCATTTTGTAGCATTAATCATCTTTTTTTGTGTATAATTACAGTTTGCTGATCCTTTTTAAGGCTTATGAAGGTTAGACCGTCGGTTCGGAAAATGTGTGACAAGTGTCGGGTCATTCGCCGTCGAGGTCGAGTGATGGTCATTTGTTCCAACCCTAAACATAAACAGCGTCAAGGTTAACCGATCGCTGTTGATCTTGTCTAAATTCTGTTGAATTTTTCTGCGTATTGGAAACGCTAGGCTCTAATTGGAACTAACCCACCCAAGCTAGAGATATGCGTTTTGAATTTTATTCTTTTTGGCTGAGGGAGACATTACACTGTGGCACGAATTTCAGGGGTAGACTTGCCCCGTGATAAACGGATTGAAATTGGGCTGACCTACATCTATGGCGTTGGTTTGAGTCGTTCTCAAGAAATCCTGGCAAAAGCGGGGGTCAATCCCGATATTCGAGTGCGCGACCTATCGGATGCAGACGTTGCAGCCCTCCGGGAAGTTGTGGAAAGTGGCTACCAACTCGAAGGGGACTTACGTCGCTGGGAAGCCATGAATATCAAGCGTTTGCAAGATATTGGCTGTTATCGTGGTCGTCGTCATCGCATGGGGTTACCGGTACGGGGTCAGCGGACTCGCACCAATGCCAGAACACGCCGAGGTGGACGTAAGACCGTTGCCGGTAAGAAGAAGGCCGGTAAGAAATAAGTCCTGAGTTTTAAGTGATGACTTTTGAGTGGAATAGCCAGCCCACGTAGATAAAGTTGGGGTCAGAGCGATCGTCCTGCACGATGAGAAGGAGACCGACAAAACTCAACCCTCACCCTTAAACCTCAAAACACCCCTTTAGACCTTTGTTATTTATTGACGAGAGACTGTTATGGCACGGCCAACGAAAAAAACCGGCTCCAAAAAAAGTAAGCGTAATGTTCCCAATGGTGTAGTTCATATTAGCTCCACCTTTAACAACACGATCGTTTCGATCACGGATCAAAACGGTGAAGTCATTTCCTGGGCTTCCGCCGGATCCAGTGGCTTTAAAGGTGCGAAAAAAGGTACCCCCTTTGCTGCCCAAACCGCCGCAGAAAACGCGGCCCGCCGCGCCATGGATCAGGGAATGCGTCAGGTAGAAGTCATGGTCAGCGGGCCGGGTTCCGGTCGAGAAACCGCGATTCGGGCTGTCCAAGGTACCGGCTTAGAAATCACCTTAATTCGGGATGTTACCCCCATTCCCCATAATGGATGCCGTCCTCCCAAGCGTCGCCGGGTCTAGTGTGGTCGTTGTGTGGTCTGGCAAGAAATTTAGTCTGGGAGGAAAGTCCTGATGATGCAGTTTCAAGTTGAGTGTGTTGAATCCACCACTGAACGCGATCAAAGTCAATTTAGTCGTTTTGTCATTGATTCTCTAGAGCGGGGACAGGGGACAACCGTTGGTAACGCCCTCCGTCGCGTCCTCCTCTCCAACTTAGGGGGATCTGCCATTACAGCGGTTCGTATTAGTGGTGCAAACCATGAATTCGCCACCATTCCAGGGGTACGAGAAGATGTTTTAGACATTCTCTTAAATCTGAAACAGGTGGTACTACGGTCTAGCAGCAATCAGCCTCAAATCGGTCGATTGTTAGTGCATGGCCCGTCCACCGTAACCGCTTCTAATATTGAGTTACATTCCGATGTTGAAGTGGTCAACACCGGCCAGTATTTGGCCACCATTTCCGAATCCGCAACCCTGGAGATGGAATTTAAAATTGAGCAGGGCATCGGCTATAAAGCCTTCAAGCACGATCGAGATGAACCCCTGTCTTTAGACTTCCTACAAATTGACTCCGTGTTTATGCCGGTGCGGAAAGTCAATTACACCGTAGAGGATGTGCGAATTGGAGAATCTCTGCTCCGCGATCGTCTCCTCTTAGATGTGTGGACGAACGGGAGCTTAACCCCTCAGGAAGCCTTGAGTCAAGCGGCTCATATCTTAGTCGGTCTTTTTGAACCCTTACAAGATATTACCTTCGAGCCTCAAGGGGTTGAAGAAACACCCGAAGGCCCCGAAAGTCAAATTCCCATCGAGGAATTGCAGTTGTCTGTGCGAGCTTACAACTGTCTGAAGCGGGCTCAAATTAACTCTGTAGCAGATCTGCTGGAATATACCCAAGAAGAGTTGCTAGAGATTAAGAACTTTGGGCAAAAATCTGCCGAAGAAGTCATTGACGCTCTGCGCCAGCGCTTAGGCATTACGCTCCAGGAAAGTCGTCCTGCCCCTGGAAGTTAGTTTTGAGCCGTAGTTTTGGGTGCTTAATTTTGAATGATTGACTCAGACAAATTGACTGTTCAATGCAAATTCAAAACTTAAACCTCAAGGCGGAAAACTCAAAACTTCAAAGTCAAAACCTAGTCATTTCTCTGTCTCTTGTTTTAATCATGCGTCATCGCTGTCGAGTTCATCAACTGGGTCGCCCCGCAGATCAGCGCAAAGCTATGTTGCGGGCTCTCACGACTCAACTGCTCACCTACGGGCAGATTACCACTACAAAAGCCCGCGCTAAGGCGGTGCGATCCGAAGCCGATCGCATGATTACCTTAGCTAAAGACGGCAGTTTATCCGCCCGTCGTAGAGCTTTAGGCTATCTCTATGACAAAGCTCTGGTGCATAAAATCTTTGCAAGTGCTCCCGAACGCTATGGCAATCGCAATGGGGGATATACCCGAATTTTGCGCACTGTGCCGCGTCGGGGAGATAACGCAGAGATGGCCATTCTGGAGCTGGTGGACTAGTCTGCGGTCTTCATGGAATTGCAGCGCATCGCTCTCGTTCTGCAATACCTGGGTCAGGGATTTCATGGCTGGCAACGGCAGCCCAATCACCGCTCAGTACAGGCAACCTTAGAAGACACGATCGCCACGATCGTTAATCACCCGGTCCGCCTTTATGGCGCTGGTCGTACTGATGCCGGAGTCCATGCCGCCGCTCAAGTTGCCCACTTTGAAGTTTGCAGCCAAATTCCAGCCCACCGCTGGGCCAGTGTCCTAAATGCTCACTTGCCTCCCGATGTCCTCATTCGAGGATCGGCAGCGGTTTCCCCTCAGTGGCACGCTCAGTATTCAGCAAGTTGGCGGCGTTACCGCTATACGCTGTATACTAATAAACTGCCCAATCTGTTTCTCAAGCCCTACGTGTGGCATTATTATCGATCGCCCTTGGCGGTGGATGCTATGCGGGCTGCTTTAGAGCCTTTGAAAGGATTTCATAACCTAGAAGCCTTCCAAAGAGCGGGATCCAGTCGTCCCCATGCTTGGTTAGAAGTGCAGGAGGTCGTTTGTCAACAGCGATCGTCTCATTTCATTGAAATTGAAGTTCAGGCCAGTGGGTTTCTCTACGGCATGATGCGCTTCCTCGTGGGTCTACTGGTACAAGTCGGTGAAGGGAGTAGAAGCCTCGATAGTTTTACTGATATTTGGCAAAACCGTCGTCGTGCCGAAGTCAAACACTCTGCCCCAGCGGCAGGACTGTGTCTTCTGCGAGTTGGCTATCCTGAATTCCCCTTTTCCCCAGAGGTTTGGTTAGACGCTCACCCCCTCTTTTCCTTTGAGCCCCTTTAAACCGGTGCGATCAATCTAAGGCAAAAGATGGAACCCGAAGCACCCTCTCTCTCGTTAATGCTTCCGCTGAAGCGGCAAGCCCATAAATTCAATGCACTAAATGAATTCCCATGAATAAAACCTATTTGCCTCCCGTAGATGCGATCGAGCAAGACTGGTATGTCGTGGATGCAGCCGATCAAACCCTGGGTCGCCTAGCGACAGAAATTGCCCGTGTCCTTCGGGGCAAGCACAAGCCCACTTTTACGCCCCACTTAGATACCGGCGATTTTGTCATCGTTGTCAACGCCGACAAAGTTGTGGTTACGGGCCGTAAGTCCGATCAAAAGCTGTATCGTCGTCACTCCGGTCGTCCCGGTGGCATGAAGGTGGAAACCTTTAAGCAACTTCAAGCCCGTATTCCCGAACGGATTGTTGAAACTGCAGTACGGGGAATGTTGCCCAAAAATCGTTTGGGCCGCCAGCTCTTTACTAAACTCAAAGTTTACGCAGGGCCGACTCACCCCCATCAAGCTCAACAACCCCAACCCCTCACCATCCAGAAGACTGCTTAAGGAGATAATTCATCATGCAAGCCACTGATCAATCCACTCGGGCCGTTTATTGGGGCACCGGACGGCGTAAAACCTCCGTTGCCCGTGTTCGTCTCTTACCGGGCAGCGGTGAACTGCGTATTAATGGCCGTAACGGTGAAGAGTACCTACAGTTCAATCCCCTTTACCTTAGTTCCGTTAAAGCGCCCTTAGAAACCCTCGGTTTAGAAGGGGAATACGATATTTTAGTCAACGTCCGGGGTGGTGGTTTAACGGGGCAAGCCGATGCCATTCGCCAAGGAACAGCGCGGGCCCTCTGTGAATTAGACCCAGATAATCGTAAGCCCCTCAAGATTGAAGGGTTTTTAACGCGGGATGCACGGGCGAAAGAGCGGAGAAAATACGGTTTACGCAAAGCCCGTAAAGCTCCTCAGTACTCTAAGCGTTAATTTTTGGAACTATAGCATCAGCAATTTGGAGGTTTATTATGGCAAAGGCTGGAATTCATCCTCAGTGGTACCCTGAAGCCAAGGTGTACTGTAACGGGGAAGTGGTTATGACCGTTGGCTCTACGGAACCTGAGATTCATGTGGATGTGTGGTCAGGGAATCATCCTTTCTACACCGGTACTCAAAAGATTATTGACACCGAAGGGCGAGTTGAGCGGTTCTTACGGAAATACGGCATGTTGGAAGAAGGAGCCGATTCCGAAACTTAGATCCATCGTGCTACGCATGAGTAAGAATTGTGGCGATCGACTTAGCCGATCGCCACAATTTTTTTGTCTTGATATTTGCCAACCCACTGAAGGTAGAAGAGTGCTGTACTCTTCCTTTCATTTTTTAAGTGAAGAATGTGGAGAATCTTATCTTAAAGTTTGGGGGGCAAGGCTTCAATCCCGATTCATTTAACGAATTTGATCCAGCAAAACGCGGCGTTTTTCCTCAAATTCTAATTCAGAAATTAGACCGTCTTGGCGCAGTTTTTCCAGTCTATTCACCGCCTCTTCTACCGCTTTTACTGCTTCACTAGCCCGACTAGCCTGATGTGTCCAAGTGTCAACGCGATCGCTTCGCTCTGAAAGTTGTCCGCCATTAAAGTTGGCATCAAATTCTACGGAATCCTGTAATAAGTACCAGACTAATTCAAAGAGACTGGCAATGTGAGGAATGGGTAAGGTGGGCGGAAAGAGGGATAACAGGAGGTAAACAATCCCCCATTGTCGTTGCCCCAAATAAAACTTGTGAAAACCAGAAATGGGAGCTAGCCCACTGGCTAAAGCTAAAATCATGGCAACTTTTCGATGCTTCATCACAATCCTCTGCGGGGCCGTTTGTGGGTGAGGATCCCTCCGACTAATAGTAACGCACTGATTCCTGCGGTGAGGGCTAAAGGTAATGTATCGATATGACGCACAGCGATGGCCATTTCCGCCCAGAGAATGACGGCCGCAAAGGCATAATCATGGCGCTGAAAGAGTGCCACAAGTCCTAGTGCCAGACTAATCACCAGCATAACGATCGTCCAGGTGAGAGGACTAATGCCCCAGCCTGACCACTGTGCAGCGGTTAGGGCACAGGCAATATTAACGATCGTAGCCACGGCAATCCAGGCTAAGTAAATGCTGAAGGGAATATCAATATTGCGAAGCGAATGGCGCGCACTCCAGCGACGATTGCTCTGACGGGCTTGGCCGATGGACAGATACGCCCAGACTAACGCGCCTAAAATGATAACGATCGCTAGAACAGAGAGCCCAAACTGTTGAGAAGTAAACAGAATGACCCAGGCGATTTGAGCAAAACAAGCGACAATTAACTTAATGTTTAGGGCTTGTAGGATTCGATCGCGCCGACAATCCGATCGAATCTGGTAAAACCCATAGAATATTAACCCAACATAAATAACGCCCCAAATTGAAAACGCATAACTCGCCGGTGTAATTAAGACCTCTGCAAATAACTCCCGGGAGATTTCACCAATGGAGAGACCTTTCGGGGGAAAAAAGTTAGATAGCGTATTTACCAAGAGCGTACCAAAAATGGAAATCAGTGTAAAAACAGACAAGGATAGGCGTTGGGAATAGCTCTGGGTAAACAAGGGCATTTGAGATTAGAGGAAATAGGGGACAGGGAATAAGTTTTGAATTTTAAGGGTTGCGCATTTCGATTAAGTTTGGCGGGCGGCTTCGTTGCCAGCTACAATCCCTATGCTTGGGTAGGAAGAGGAACTATATTTTCGATTTTTCGAGATGCCCTTTTGAGTTAGGGAATAGAGGACAGGGGATAAGGAATAGTTTTGAATTTGGCCGTGTTGTTACGCTGATCGTGAGACTTCGACCCCAAAAAAAGTGCAAGCTCCAGTCTCAAGCTGATTTGCTTTGGACGGATCGGGTCACTCTGGCTTTCTAGTGTACCTGTTTTACGACAGGGCTTACTGGAGGGAACTCAGGGTATTGCGCCAAGACATTTCACGGCAGAGGGTGGTTAAGGCCCGCTGTTCGGCATTCTCAAACACTTGTAGGTCCACAAGTTCCTGTAAGATTTGTTCCGTTAAATGGTTAGCAAAGTTTCCACCATAGCGCAAGAGTAAACTGTGATACCGGAATTGGGGCTTTCCTGAACGATCGCTATGAAATTGGCGAATTTCTGGTTCCCCTAAAATGGAAACGATCGCATTAATGGGGACGATCGCTCTGGGAATGCCTTGACGACCGTAATAGGCTGGGGTTGTTGAGGGTTGAGGGATGGGAGGTTTGGTGAGAGGATCCGCCTCGTGGGGAATGAGTTCACCAATGAGAACCACGCTGAGGAGTGTGCGCGTTTCTTCAATTAAATCTGGGGTAAAGAGAGGATCCGCATCGCTGGATAGGCGGGGGCCGGTATTGGAAAACTGCGGGTTAATTAATTGTGAGTTATAGACCACACCGATGGCGGTGGGATGGCAAGCCTGGGGGCGTAAAAAACGGGAATGACTCCCTAATTCTGGTGGATCGAGACGGACAAAAGACCCAAAGCCGTAGCGATCGGGGGGCGGCGGTTCATTCACATCAAAGCGATCGTTGACCTGTACCAGATAATCGCAGTGAGAACCGGATTTTACGACTTTTCCGAGTTGCACGTTGTCACTCCTTATACTGGGTCTCTCCTACTGATCCTCTCCGTAACCGAAGATGGGCATTTGGGGATGATAGTCTTCCGGTGAAACGGTATCCATCACCTGAGCATACTGCTGCACCTGGCGATCGATGCCCGTAATAGCTGTACCGACGACAACGGCATAGGCTCCCCATTTCAGGGCTTGTGCCGCCAATTCAGGCGAAGAGATTCCGCCCTCACAAATGCAGGGAACCGAGAGGGATTGGGTCATTTTTGCCAGCAGATCAAAGCCTGGGGGAATTTGGGTGGCGGTGGCTTCCGTGTAGCCATAGAGGGTGGTGCCGATCCAATCTGCCCCTGCCGCCTCTGCTGCTTGGGCTGCCTCTAGGGTATCGACATCCGCCATCACCGTTTTCCCCAAGTTTTGGTGAATCCGTTCAATAATCTCGGCCACCGTTTCACCGCCGGGACGGTCTCGCAAAGTCGCATCGATCGCAATCATGTCGGCCCCTGCCGCCGCGATCGCTTCCGCTTGGGCAAATTGTGGGGTGATGTAGACTGAATAGCCTGGCGTTTCCTGTTTCCACAGCCCAATAATAAAGGCATCGGGTAGCAGGGCACGCACCGCTTGAACGTGATCGGGGGTATCGAGTCGTACCCCTTTTGCCCCTCGCAGGAGCGCAGCCTGAGCCATTGCCGCAATCATCGACGGGTTGTGCAGCGGAGAGTCGGTGGGGGCTTGGCAAGAAACCAAAAGCGATCGGTGAAGAGAGGACAGCAGCATATTAAGGGTTACTCTGCTTTACACTTAAATTACGGTGAAGGAAGAGGGCGTTTTACGTCCCATTCTGTCGTTCAAGATTTTGGTCTGAAGGGCACCTCGAAAAATCTAAAACTGGATCCTATTTTTACCTAGAAATAGGGATTGTAGCGGATGGCACAGCCGCCCGCCACCATGAATTGAAGTGCCCTGAAGCGGAAAGCCGACAAAACTGTAGTTGATCTGTAGTGGATACAATTACCAGTTCTTATAAGCAGCATACCTTAGAGCGGTTCAAAGCTGCTAACGCTTCCGCCTTAAGTTGGTAGCCGATTTTGATTTAGGCACCTGGAAAAATTCAAAATTTTGCCCTAGTACTCATCCAAGAATAGGCATTATGGCGGACGGCGAAGCCGATCGCCACTATGAATCGAGGTGCCTCCATTTTTAGGTGTTCATACTGTATTCTATTGCTCTATGCTCAAAG
>JBMTZC010000008.1:0-28067 GCA_049455215.1 Prochlorotrichaceae cyanobacterium | reverse complement strand
CCCTTGCTAAGGGGGAGTTAGAGGGGGTTTCCTCTGATTTATGTGTACACAGTAGGCTTATGGGAGAGATCGTTTCAAAACCATCACTGTATCACAAACGATGGGTAATGATTATAAGCTAGGGTTGTCATGAGTTAGCAATGAAATGCCTATGCTGTAGTGGTTTCAGCCTCTAGCGGTACACCTAGGACGGGCGGGGCGAATGTTGATACCGTCAGGGGCGGGACTTTAGAGATGATGCGCCCTAGATCCAGGCTCAATTTGCCCCGTGAAGGGTCTGCGTTGCCTTCTCAGTTGTTCTATAATGGGTGACCTTTTCCTGAAAAAAAATCCGTGCAAAATCATCCCTTTGATGTAATTCTCATCGGCGCAGGGGCCGCTGGATTATATACTGCTCTTTGCTTACCGCAAGATTGGCAGGTTGCGTTAATCAACAAAGATGATTTGTCTTTGTCGGCTAGTGATTGGGCCCAGGGGGGCATTGCAGCGGTGACCTCACGGGATGATTCTCCCCGCCTGCACTGGGAAGATACGCTACGGGCCGGGGCGGGATTGTGCGATCGTCGGGCGGTGCAGTTGTTGGTGGATGAGGCGGCGGACTGTGTTAATTCCCTGGTGGAACTGGGGGTAGCCTTCGATCGCAAGGGGACAGATTTAGCCTTAACTCGGGAAGCGGCTCACTCCAGACCTCGCGTACTCCATGCGGCGGATACGACGGGACGCGCGATCGTTTCCACGTTGGCAGAACAGGTACTAGAACGATCGAATATCACAGTCTTAAATCGCACGATCGCCCTGGATCTTTGGCTCAATGACACTCGGACTCGTTGCGTTGGGGTGCAGGTCTTTGCAGGGGGGAAACTGCATTGGCTTGCAGGGCGGGCAGTGGTTTTGGCCACGGGAGGAGGTGGCCAAGTTTTTGCCCACACCACAAATCCCCAACTGAGTACGGGGGATGGGGTGGCCATGGCCCATCGGGCGGGGGCTACCTTGCGGGACTTGGAGTTTTTTCAATTTCACCCCACGGCCTTAATGGTCAAAGAGGCTCCCCGCTTTTTAATTAGTGAAGCGGTGCGGGGAGAAGGGGCCCAAGTCTTTGATCAACAGGGCGATCGTTTTCTGCTGCGCTATCACCCCGATGGGGAATTAGCCCCCCGCGATATTGTCAGCCGCTCTATTTTTCAACACCTCAGCCAGTATCCCGATCAGGATTATGTTCATTTAGATCTGCGCTCGATTCCCCCCGATCGCATTCAATATCGCTTCCCCACCATCATTAAAGTCTGTCAACAGTGGAATATTGATCTCTTTAAAGAACCGATCCCGGTTTCCCCTGCGGCCCACTACTGGATGGGGGGCGTTTTGACGGATTTTCAAGGTCAAACCTCCCTGCCCGGTCTCTATGCGGTGGGCGAAGCGGCCAGTACGGGGGTTCACGGCGCTAATCGTTTAGCCAGTAATTCACTGTTGGAATGTTTAGTGTTTGGTCGTCGCCTGGCCCACCTCGATCGCACTCCACTGTCAGATTTACCTCAGCCTGTTCCTCCAGCAGAAGCGATCGTTACCCCCCTTCCCCTCGATCCCACAGAACTGGACTGGATCAAAACCCTACGGCAAGACCTACCCCAACTGATTTGGAAAAGTGCCGGAATTTGCCGCACGGCGGCAGGCATGCAGGAGGCGTTGAACCAAATTGAGCACTGGAGCGATCGCTGGCAGACCTTAAGCTTAAGCCAAGACCTGCGCCAATATGCCAACCCTACGGCAGCGATGGCCGTCCACTTTGCAGCCCATAACCACTACAGTCCTGAGCAGATGAATGACATTTTGCGATCGTGGCTAGAGTTGGGGAATTTGCTGGAGATTGCCGCCCTCATTTTGCGCTCAGCCTTGTTTCGAGAAGAAAGCCGTGGGGGACACTACCGCCTAGACTTTGCGGAACCGAGGGAGGAGTGGTTAGCCCACACCTTAGTTAACGGAGAGGTATTGAGCAAGTCCCTAGGGCGCGTCATCAATTAATTCTAGAAGCCTTGCGGTATAGAGGACAACGAAAGCGCCCAGGCTAAATGATGCGCCCTAATACTTTCGCTCCTGGGGGGTAAAGAGGGATAAATCAACGGCGCGATGTTGAATGTTCACCCCCTCTACCCCATGGAAGGCGAGGGTATGCTGCAGATACCCCGCATCATCTCGTTGAGGGAAATCTTCCCGGAAATGGGCTCCCCGGCTCTCCTGGCGGCTGAGGGCAGAGTTCAAAATTACTTCCCCTACGGTAAACAAGCTCTCTAGCTCTAGGGCTTGAATCAGTTCCACGTTCCAGAAGCGTCCTTTATCATCCAGTTGAATGTGGCTGAGACGCTGCCGGAGTTGCTGTAACTGCTCAATGCCCGCCTGCATCACTGACGCTTGACGAAAAACACCGCAGTGCTCTGTCATGCAGTCCTGTAGGGATTGACGCACCGCCGCCACCCGATCGTTTCCACTTTGAGTCAGGAGGCTATTCAGTCGTTTCTCAGTGGTTTGTAAATACTGGGTGGCTAGACGATCGCTCAGTTTCTCCGCCGTTCCCTGCTCTGCTCGATCGCTAACGTAAAGGGCGATCGCTTTGCCCACTCGACGGCCGTAGACTACACACTCCAAGAGGGAATTACTCCCCAGACGATTGCCCCCGTGGACAGACACACAGGCGGTTTCCCCAGCGGAAAATAACCCTTCGACAAAGCCTTCGACCCCGAGGCGTACTCGGCCATTGGTATCCGTGGGAATGCCCCCCATGCAATAGTGAATGGTGGGACGTACCGGAATCGGCTGCTCCACCGCATCAATCCCTAAGAGCCGATGGGCTTCTTCCCAACAAAAGGGAATCCGGCTCATAATTTTTTCCCGCCCAAGGTGGCGCAGATCTAAATAGACGAAGGGCCCCCCAGCACTGCCATCAGGATGAATGCCCCGACCCGCCCGCACTTCCAAACCGATCGCCCGTGAGGTAATGTCCCGAGGCGCTAATTCCATGCGGCTGGGGGCATAGGTGGCCATGAACCGATCGCCCTGGGCGTTAATTAAATAAGCGCCTTCCCCCCGCACCGCTTCCGACACTAAAACCCCAACGGGATACAACCCCGTGGGATGAAACTGGACAAACTCCATATCCTGCAAGGGCAATCCCGCCTGGGCCGTCATGGCCAAGCCATCCCCGGTACAGGCAAAATCATTGGACGTAGTATTAAAGACGCGACCATAGCCCCCCGTAGCCAGCAGGATAGCTGTGGCTTGGACAATCTCTAAGCGCCCATCTTCAATGCGCATCATCACGACCCCCTGCACAGCATTGTCCTGCCGCAGGAGTTGGAGAACGTACCATTCTTCGTAGAGGGTTACGCCTTTCACCAGGAGATTCATCACTAACTCATGGAGAATGGCATGACCGGTTTTGTCTGCGGCATAGCAGGCCCGGTTGTGGGTATGGCCACCAAAGGCGCGTTGGGCAATGCGGCCATCCGGTGATCGGGAAAATAAAACCCCTAAATGCTCTAAATCAATGACCGCTTCGGGCGCTTCCTGGGTCAAAATGGCCACGGCATCCTGATCCGCCAAATAATCTGAACCCTTGACGGTATCAAAGGCATGACTTTCCCAGTTATCGTCGGGATCACTATTTTTTAGACTGGCGGCCATCCCCCCCTGAGCGGCAACGGAGTGGGAACGAATGGGATGGGTTTTGGCCACCAAGCCAACGTTTAAGTGAGGGTTCACCCGCAGCATTTCTAGGGCAGCCCGACAGCCCGCAATTCCGCCCCCCACAATTAAGACATCATGCTGAATCATTACGAGAACCCTCAAAACAAACATTAGGGTACCTCGAAAAATTCAAAATGTTGCCCTATGACCCAGCATAGGGATTGTGGTAGGCAGCGCAGCCACCCATCACAATGAATCGAGGTGCCACTCACTAAATTACCAGAAATGAGGGCTTCATCCCAGTTCTAGCGCAGGTCTGCGGCTTCAAAGGGTTTAAAGGGTACTCGCTTTGAGTGTGGATAATAGTCCCGCTATCTCATACAAGCGATTGTGCCGGGATAGTAATGAAAAGGGTTCTGAAAAATCGTAGGTGGTATTGACACGCTTACAGAAAATAAAATCAGTGCCATTCGTCACCAGACCAAAGGTTGTGGGTTCACTAGAAGCTGCCATGTAACTTAAACATTGGGGTAGGGCAAGATCGGCGGCAAATTTAGCATTTTTGGCTTCCACAACCAGCACCCAGAGCCGTTGCCGAATCACTAAGACATCAATCCGTCCGCGATAGATTTCATCCCGCTCAGTGACTTCGAGGGCGACGGGAACTTCCGATCGCACAAAGAACGGGGGTTCATGAAAGCCAAGATTTTCGAGCAAAGGGGCAACGATCGCCACCAGAATCGTTCCCTCTGTTAAAAGGCCAGCGTTGTAATAGTAAGCGTGGCGTTTATGCAGAGCATCCAAAAACAGTTTACGGTCTAGACTAGGCTCAGGGTGGAGAGTCTGGCACTCTTCAAAAAAGCGATCGTCACTGGTTCGCACTAACCCTAAGCGATCCTGTAGGTCTTGAAAACTTGCGATGGTTTTTTCGATCGCAAAGCGGTTAGTCATGGGGCACCCCAAAATTCTGGGTAAAGAGTCTGGGCAACTGGAGTCGATCCGATGATATTAAGGGGATTATTTTCCGGTCTTCAGGTATTGGGCCATGGCGGCGATCGTTGGGGTTTCAAACAGTTGTCCCACCTCGATCGTGGCGGCTTGGTCGGGGAAGGCTTTTTTTAATTTGCCGTAAATCTGAGCCATGGCCAGGGAGCGTCCCCCCAGATCAAAAAAGTTTGCGTTTCGAGACACTGTATCCAGGTGCAAGACCGATCGCCATAGGGCTGCGATCGTTTCCTCCTCTACCCCTTGGGGATGCTGGAGGTCTTGCGGGGCGATCGCCGTATCCTCTGCAAATTCGGCAAAGCGGGGTAAATCCTGGAGAGGACGCTCGGGCTCCTGGGTCAGGAGGGTTAAGAGTTGAATGAAATTGTCTCCCATCTGAGCGATCGTTTCTGGGGCAAACAAGTCGGTTTTATAGCGAAACACGCCTAACAAAGTATTGTCTTTTTCCTTCATTGATAAGGAGAGATCAAAATTAGAGGTGCCTTCCTCCGTTTCCTGGAGACGAATTTTCAGATCATCGGACAGTTGCGGGGGTTGCTTCGGCACATTTTGCAAGGTAAACATGGCCCGGGAGAGCATCCCCGTGGGTAAGTTGAGGGCTTCCACCACTTGTTGCACCGGCAAATCCCCGTGATCAAAAGCGCCTAAACTCCCTTGACTGACGGCTTGAATGGCGGCTTGAAATCCGGCGGCGGGGTTTAACTGACTCCGTAGTAGTACGATATTACTAAAGTAGCCGATCAGCTTTTTCGTTTCCGGTTGTTTCCGTCCCGCTACCGGGGAGCAGAGGATAAGATCCCACTGCCCCGTGTAGCGATAGAGCAGGGTTTGAAAAGCCGCTAGGAGTAGGACAAAGAGAGACACCCCCGTCTGACCCGCTAAGGCTTTAATGGCTGTACTGAGACTTTCGGGAAAGGGAACAACGATCGCTGCGCCTTGGTAACTGGGGGCACTACTGAGGCTATAGTCTGTGGGCAGTCGTAGGGATGAAGCGCCCAGCAAATGCTCTTTCCAGTAATTTAACTGATCTTGTAAAACCTGACCCTGCAACCACTGGCGCTGCGCTGCGGCAAAGTCAGCATACTGGATCTTCAGGGGGGCAAGGGGGGATGGTTCCCCCGCACTGAAGGCGGCGTAGAGTTGGGCTAACTCCCGCAGTCGCACTGTATCCGTCCATACGTCATTGATAATGTGATGCACGGTGCGGATTAAGACATGATCCGTCTCCGTCAGTTTGAGGAGTTTGTAGCGAATTAAAGGGGCCCTATCCAGGTCAAAGGGAGTTTGTACTTCCGTCACCGCAATGGAGCGCACAGAGTCCTCCTGGGCTTCCGCACTCAATCCGGTCAGATCCACTAGGGGTAAGTCTAGGGTTAACTGCGGTTCAATGACAAGGCTGGGTTGTCCCTCCACTGCCGGAAAGCGGGAACGCATGGTTTCATGGCGATCGACGATCGCTTGCAGACTGGCTTTGAGAGCCTTATAGTCCAAGGGGCCAGAGAGGCGAAAAACTCCCCGGAGGTTATGCACAGCACTGCTGGCATGAAGTTGCTCCACTTGCCAGAGGCGTTCTTGACCAAAAGACAGGGGGAGGGGACGATCGCGGGGAATGGGTTTGAGATCAAAGGCCACTTGAGTGGAACGGCGCGTCGAGCGAATACTCTTCCAAAACCCTGTGGGGGCTTTAGCGGTGGCGGGGGCTGACGCTTTAGCCTTGGCGGTGGGTTCAGGGCTAGGTTCAGATGGCGGTTTAGCGCCAACCACTGGCGCGGCAGAAACCTCCAGGACTTGCTGCTTGGGGTCTGGAAAGTACTCACTGGACTGGAAGTAGTCCACATAGCGCTGCAACAGCGGTTCATCGATCGCCGGGCAGGGAAGGTTGAGGGTGTGGAGTAATCCCAAGGCTTGACGGGAGTCCATGGGTGCTTTGGGACTGAGAATGTGAACCGGCGCACTCATCAGTAGAAGCAAAGAGGCAAAAAGAGGATCATTGGGATCCCGGTCGATCGTCGTTTGTAGCGTCGCTAACCAGCGATCGAAGGGAACGCCCTCCAGTTGATAGCCTCGCGTTTGCAGAAACTCACAGAGTTGAGTCCAGGGAATGGGTTGAGGATTGAGAATGTGGAGGGTTTTGCCCCAGTCCCCGCTGTCATTGCAGGACTGTCCCAGTCTCACTACCGCCTGACTCACATAGTCCACCGGTACTAGGTTCACTGGCGTATCACTGAGGGGGTACTGCCCCAGTTGCAGACATCCCTTGAGCAAGCTACAGAGGAAATCACTTAAGTTGCCATTTATTCCCGTTTCACTGTGACCCATGATCCGCCCAATGCGGTAAATACAAGTGGGCAGTCCTCGCTCCCGAGCAGCGTAAATCAGTTGCTCCGCCACCCACTTACTCTGTTTATAGCCCCCCTTAAGTCGATCGCTAGGCCGATCGCTTTCCGTAATTTGGGCCGCCTTAGCATGGGCAGGACTGAGGAACACCGCCAAACTGGATACGTAGTGAACAGGCTTGAGATAAGTCCCGGTGCTCGCCAGTCGTAAGATCTCCTGAGTTCCCTCAACATTCGCCGGTTTCAGTGCTGCATAATCCAGGGCAGAGTTAACCAGAGATCCATTGTGATAAATCACATCCACTGCATCCGCCAAAGCTTTGAACTCTGCGGTTGAAAGTCCCAGTCCGGGTTGCGCCAAATCCCCCAATACCGGCACAATGCGCTCAAGTTGTGCCCCGATCGGTAAGCGATAAAAGGCTAATTGTTGCTCTAAACGCTGCATCGCCGTCCCTCGATTGCCACTGCGGATTAAGCAATAGATGGTCGCCGTGGTGTGCTGCAATAGGGCTGCCAGCAGATGAATTCCCAAAAAGCCCGTCGCCCCCGTCAGCAAAATGCCCCGAGGCTGAGCGATCGTTGGGCTCAGGGGAGCCTGAAAGGTTAAAGCAGCATCAAGCTGAGCTTCGGCGGTTAAATTCATAGCAATAGCGATCGGAATCGAGCAAGGGGGTAGTGTTCCCAGTGTACAGGAGATTCTCTGAAGGGTTGCAGGTTTTGAAGCGATCGTGCTGGTTTGCCCAGATTCCACAATCAAATTCCCACGATCGTTACGAACCCATTGAAAACGAAGGGTTAGGGAAACCTTCTCAGCGTGGCCAGCGGTCTCAACATTTTTCTACATTTCCCCAAATCCTTAGCTATTCAGGAAAAATTCAAAGTGTGAGCGATCGACCCCTTAGTTTTACTCATGCCGCTTTTGACACCCCCGCTAACCTAGTTTAGACTAACCTCAAGCCATTGAGTGATAATGATTTAGGCGTAGTTTTAGAGCCAGGGTGTTATGCGGCAACTCGCAGTATAACTCCTCGTTATGCTTCATACTCAAATACTTCAGGAGGTGATCCTTGATCAAAGATAAAATCTTGAATAAGATAAAGAGCATTCGAGATTCGCATGCCTACATCCATCATTACGCTCTTAATCAGAGTCTCCCTGAATCAGTTTACTTTTATACTTTTCACAAGTGTGCAAGTACTTTATTTAGCAGCTATGTGTTAAAAAGTGTAACTGGACTGTATCATATGGATTATGCGGCTCAAATATATTCAGGAAGGAGAAGTTCTGAAAAAAAGCTAAGCTTCAAAAAGAATGGTTTTATTTATGGCCCAATCCGTATTTCTGCCGGCGTGCAAGGCCCTGTCGGAGAGAGGCTAGTGAAGCCAACAACTAAGCATAATTTTATTCGGGATAAAATCGCGATTTTTTTCATTAGAGATCCTCGTGACATCTTGATCTCATCCTATTATTCATTTGGTTTTACGCATGGCTTGAGCGGAGTAGATGCAATACGTGAGAGACAGCTGGCGGCTGGGCGTAGCATTCGCGAGATGACGTTAGATGAATACGTGTTAGATTCAGTCGATGAGCAGATTGATTATTTTAGAATCCTTTACGATCTTTCGAGAACCTGTGAACGCAGTAGTGTCCTCCGTTATGAAGATATGATCAATGATTTTGATAGATTCAGTGAGCAATTGAGCAAGTATGTTTCCTTAGATGCCGCCACGATTCAGGAGCTTTATCAGAGATCACGTCCTCAAAAAACAGAAGACACGAAATCCCACCGTCGCTCTGGGCAGGTGGGGGGGTTCAGGGAAAAACTCGAAGAAAGCACAATTAAAGCTGTTAACAAAAAGCTTGCAGATACCCTATCCCTATTTGAATATAATGCATAACAAGGCGTTGCACCGGACGGCGATTCCGCTGCGCTCCATTGCCGCCAGTGAGCTTGGTCGTTAGGCGGAATAAGAGCGGAATAAGATAAGCTATTCAGAACATGTTCAGTAGATGAATACATGAATATAAATGCATCCATTATCGACCAACGCTTGGTATCAGTCACCAACGATATTCGTCAAAAGGCTTCTGAAGAATTACGAATCAGAGATGAAGGCAGGCTTAAGTCTCTGGCTTTTGTATACCTGTGTGTTAAGACCATCTTAGATTTAGATGGCGATGACGCTTTTGATTGCCTAACCGAAGGAGGTGGCGATTTTGGAGTAGATGCTATGCATATCTCCGAGGAATATGATGGTGAGTTTACAGTTAGTTTATTTCAGGCAAAGTATAAGAATAACCTAGAGGGGAGTTCTAACTTTCCTGAAGCAGGTATAGAAAGTTTAATAAACGCAATTCAGTACTTATTTAATCCAGCAGCTAGATTAGAACATATTAATGAACGACTACTCGTAAAAGTGGAAGAAGCCCGAAGCCTGATCCGAGATGGCTATATTCCGCAAGTTCGGGCATTAGCTTGTAACAATGGGCTGAAGTGGAATGCGTCTGCTCAAGAAGCTATTGAACGTACTGGATTTGGCGATCAGGTAACGTGGGAACATGTTAATCACGAGCGTTTAGTCAAAATTCTCCAAGCTTCTAGACCTGTAAAGGATACTTTGCAACTAAATGGCAAAGCCATCGTTGAAGATATGGAGTTTAGCCGGGTACTTGTAGGTAGGATTTCTGTAACCGAAATTGCCGCCCTCATAGAGCGTCACGGAGAACGGTTATTAGAGCGCAATATTCGTCGCTACTTAGGCTTGCAAGGAAATCGCGTAAATGAGGGTATCCGTCATACTTTAACTAGCGATGAAAAAAACAATTTTTACTTTTACAACAATGGAGTAACTCTGACTTGTGATAGTTTCTCATACAACGCACTGCAAGATGGCGATTATCAGGTGCGTGTCGAGAATTTACAAATCATTAACGGTGGTCAAACATGTATGACTATATTTAAAACCTTGCGAGAACCTGATTTGCTTCATCAAAATTCCCAAGCTTTTGTTCTTCTTCGACTCTATCAATTACCTCGTGACAATGAAGGTTTAGTTCAAAGAATTACCTACGCCACCAATAGTCAAAATCCAGTGGATCTCAAAGATTTACGTGCTAATGATGAGCGTCAGCAAAGATTAGAAATGGATATTCAGCAATTGGAATTTAATTATCGGCGTAAGCGTTCTGATACCAGTACTCGTCCTACTGATATTACTACAGGAGTGGCTGCTGAAGCAGTTTTATCTGTTTGGAGAAGAAAACCTCATCAGGCAAAGTTTTTCTCTCGTGAACATTTTGGGAAGCTGTATGATTCAATTTTTACTGATCAATTAAATGGAGCACAAGTTGTAATAGCTGTTCAGCTTTACAGAATTGCAGAAAATCGCCGCAAAAGACCAGAGCCTGCTGATCCAGACTTTGTTCGCTATGCTTCATGCTTTATTGCGATGCAGATGGGACGAAGACTTCTGGCTGATATGAATATTCAAATGAAAGATATTAGCCATCAAAACTTTCAATTAGCCCAACAGTTTATTGGACAAAAAAGTGAAGCTTATTTTAATTCCTCAGTACAAGATATTCAACAGGCGCTTCAGGATCTTTATGGAGAACAAGAGATTTCCTTGCAGCAACTATCTGCAACATTTAGACGTGGTGATTTAATAAGTAAACTTCAATGAATCAAATCAGCCCAATAATTCAACTTAATTCAACTTTTTTCTCGCGAACTCGCTTAGCCTAACACTGCGTTGGTGTGGACGGAACAGAGAATGTCAGATTTCGGTATCTGTTTTCTCTGCAAGTTTATGAACCTGAACATGGCTAGAACCAGGAAAAGTATCTGCTAGACGGTTGACTAGCTTGCGACTCAGATTTTGGTCAAACAGAAGTTTCAAGCGGCACTCACTGATGCAACTAAACGATGCTCCCGATCAGCGGCGAATTCTAAGCAGGCTCTAATATCGGTTTCCGTCAGTTCTGGAAAGTCGTCGATGATCTCAGCGTTAGACATGCCACCCGCTAACCAGCCCAGGACATCATAGACCGTAATTCGCATCCGGCGGATACATGGCTTGCCACCACGCTTATCAGGTTCAATCGTAATGATGTCGCGATAGCTCATAATATGGTTTCTTAGGTATACCTAAGTCTAGAGCAGGATAACACCTCGCTGCAACGGATGGCAGTTAGTTGGTCGGTCAGAGGCAAGAGTTTACCTGCCGCCGCTGCATTTTGCCGTTATGCCGATTAGTTCTTGGTGGGGGCGTAACTGGAAGTTAATTTATTGGTGTTCTAGCTGAGGTCATGCATGAACCTACAAAGTTTGAAATGGCAATCTGATTCTGATTCGCCAAAGTTGCTATGTTACGCATCCACAACTTGCGGCTTCTGCAATGGCTGAGTATCGTGCAGGTCAAACTCAAGAACTTGACCCTGGGGGATCTCATCAGCTTGCGGGGGGATTGACGATCGGGAGGGTAATTTGCACCCAGGCACCGCCGGTTTTGGGGTGATTTTTGGCCTCTACTTGCCCCTGGTGAGCTAGGACAATTTGTTTAACGATCGCTAAACCCAAGCCACAGCTACTACTGAGGGGCAATCCACTCAGCGGAATGGCGGAGGTCAGATCCCGTTTGCGGGCTTCATCGGCTCGGTAAAAGCGATCGAAGACGTAGGGGAGGTCTTGGGGGGAGAACCCAGTCCCTTGATCGATTACGTCTAAAACTACGGCTTGCGCGGGCTTCTCCTCAGGTGAGACGATCGCTGGAATTGGGGAGAGGGAAACCTCAATATCTCGATCGGGAGGGCTGTATTTAATGGCATTATCCAGGAGGTTGAGGAGGACGCGGTATAACTTCGAGCCATCGGCCGGCAGTACAAAGGTATCCGGCCCTAGGTAGAGCAGGTGGGCCTGTTTATGGCGATTCAGGGGCACTAAGGTTTCCCAGGCAGAATAGACCAACTCCACTAAGTCTGTTTGTTCTAGGGTTAAACCAATATCGCTGGGATGTTTAGGGGCTTGGCTGGTGGCGGTTGGAGCGCGATCGAGTTGGCTCAGATCTAATAAATCCTGGACGATGCTACTGAGGTTGATGACTTCCCCCAGGAGACGCTCTACCCAGGAGCGGAGATTACTATCGACCCGATTCAACAGGGTTTCTGCTACGAGGCGAATGGAGGTGAGGGGGGTTTTTAACTCGTGGGCCACATCGGACACCCAGCGGTTTTGCTGCTGCCGTAGGGTAATCATTTCGTAGCGATCTTCCAGGAAAACTCCCACTTGGCCACTGGTGAGGGCAAAGGATTGGCCCCGCAGATAGAGGGGGCGTTGGATGACGGGGTTGGCGGGATCTTGTTTCACGGAATTGACCACCCATTCCTGCTCTTGCCGCTGTCCCGTCGATCGGGTGCGCTCAATGAGCTGATCTAAATCATAGGACCGCATCCATTCCAACAAGAGGCGGGGTTGGCTTAGGTCGGGCAGGGGCACCCCCAGCACTTCTGCCGTGGCAGGGTTGCACCACATCAGGTAATTGTCCGCATCAACCTGTAAATAGGCTAAGGGTAAATGGGCAAAGAGTTCCCGTAAGTCCTGAAGTTCCGTCAGGTTCTGCTGCAGTTCCTGTTCCTGTTGCTCCAGTTTTTGCAGCAACTGAGTTTCTAAGGTCCAGAGCTTGTTCCAATTGAGGGAAGGGATGAACCGTCTACCTTGAAAACGTCTGAAGCGATCGAGCCATTGCCAACGGTAGAGAAAACAGATGCCCAGGCCGATCGCCAGCCCAAATACAAACGGAGTAACCACAGAGCCTAACCAAAGCGATAACCAAAACCACGAACCGTTTGCACGTATTCAGGATGGCTGGGATCCGTCTCTAATTTTTCCCGAAGCCAACGAATATGGACATCTACGGTTTTGCTGTCTCCCATAAAGTCGGGGCCCCAGACCCGCTCCAATAACTGTTCCCGCGACCAGACGCGGCGGGGATGACTCATGAACAGTTCTAAAATCCGGAATTCTTTGGGTGAGAGGCTAATTTCTGCTCCGGATAAGGTAACGCGACACTCCTGGGGATAAAGGATGATATTTTGGTACCGTAAAATCTGAGTGCTTTCTTCTTCTTGCTGTGTGCGGGAACGGCGCAACAGGGCACGACAGCGGGCAATTAACTCCCGCATGCCAAAGGGTTTGGTGAGGTAGTCATCGGCTCCCACCTCTAGCCCCACCACCCGATCCATTTCCGTTCCCTTGGCACTCAAAATTAAGATGGGAATGGTATTTTGCTGTCGTCGAATAAATCGACACAAATCTAGACCATTCACTAAGGGCAACATTAGATCGAGGATGATCAGATCGGGAAAATCCTTGGCGGCTTGAACTTCTGAGGACGGGGTACTCGCTTGATAGAAGAGTTCCAAAGCCGAACGACCATCTGGAACCGTCTGTACATCATAGCCTTCGTCTTGAAGGGCGAGGCCAACGGTCTCCCGAATCAGTTCTTCGTCTTCGACAACTAAAATACGAGTCAAGTCTTTCACCTAGGAAAAGGGATCCAAATCTACGATGAGCGCGGACAGGAGGAACTCTCGAAGAACGCGGGAAAACTTGGAAATGTCATACCATACTATACCGCAAGACCCAAGCCCCTCGGCTGCGACCTCAACTTATTAGGCTAATCTCCTGTACCGGAAGGTTTAACCGCACCGCTGAGGCGGAGGGCATTGGTCACCACTGAAACAGAACTTAGGGCCATGGCGGCTCCGGCCAGCATGGGACTGAGGGTCCAGCCCAAAATGGAATCAAAAACCCCCGCCGCGATCGGAATGCCAAGACAGTTGTAAACAAAGGCAAAGAAGAGGTTTTGCTGAATGTTTTGGACGGTGGCACGACTGAGATCGATGGCGGTGGCAATGCCCTGCAGGTTCCCGGACAGGAGGGTGATGTCACTGGCGGCCATCGCGACGTCGGTTCCTGTGCCAAGGGCGATGCCTACGTCTGCCACCGCGAGGGCTGGGGCATCGTTAATACCATCTCCCACCATGCCCACGATCGCTTTGGTCTGAGGGGTAGGCGAGGACTGCGCTGCTCCGGTTTGCAGGTGGGCAATGACTTCTGCTTTTTGCTGGGGACGGACGGGGGCAAATACCGTGTTAATGCCGACCTCTTGAGCGATCGCGTGGGCGGTGGTGCGGTTATCGCCACTGAGGAGCACCAGGGACAGTCCGCGCCGTTGTAGGGATTGAACCACGGCTTTGGCTTCTGGCTTTAACCGATCGGCGATGGTCAGTAGGGCCACCACCTGGCCCGCCACCGCGACCCAGACCACGGTTTTCTGCTGTCGCTCGGCTTGGGCTTGCTGTTCCGGCAGGGAAACGCCCGTAAAGGTTTCGACTTGGGTCTCAATGCCCAGTTCCTCTAGCCATTGGCTGGTGCCGATGTGGAGTTGATGTTTGACCACCGTCCCCTGCACCCCACAGCCGGGGATGGCCAGAAAGTTCTCCACGGGTAGAAAGGTGTCGTCCTCCACCTGGGTTTTGGCATAGGAGACGATCGCTTCGGCAATGGGATGTTCCGATCGTTGTTCCACGGAGGCGATGCTATAGAGCAAATTCAGTTCCCTCTCACTCCCCGTCACCGGCAGAAACTGATCGACAGCAAGCCGCCCCTCCGTGAGGGTGCCGGTTTTATCAAACACCAGGGTTTGCAAGCGGTGCAGTTGTTCTAAGCTTTCGCCGCCCCGAATTAAAATGCCCTGTTGAGCCCCCCGTCCTGTAGCCACAATAATGGAGGTGGGGGTGGCTAAACCCAGGGCACAGGGACAGGCAATGACGAGGACAGAGACGCAGTGAACCAGGGCACTGCTGAGGGTTCCGGTGATCCCCCACCATGCCCCAAAAGTTACCAAGGCGATCGCTAAGACGATGGGGACAAAGACCGCTGTCACCCGATCCGCGAGATCCTGCAAGGGGGCTTTTTGGGTTAACGCTTGTTGCACCAGTTCAATAATTTGGGCAAGGACAGTCTCCCGCCCCACCCGGGTGGCCTGCAAGACAAAGCTGCCGGTTTTATTCAAGGTTGCCCCAATGACCTCATCCCCCACCCCTTTCTGAACCGGCTCACTTTCCCCCGTGAGCATCGATTCATCCAAGGTGGAATGTCCCTCAATAATTTGCCCATCCACCGGCACTTTTTCCCCGGGTTTAACCCGGAGCTGATCCCCCACCTTGACTGCCTCCAGGGGAATTTCCTGTTCCCGTCCCTGTCGAATCACCGTTGCCGTTGGCGATCGTAAGCCCATCAGTTCCCGAATGGCATCGGCGGTGTGACTGCGAGCCCGCCGCTCTAGCCAGCGTCCCAGCAGCACGAGGCTAATAATGACCGCTGAACTTTCGTAGTAAACCGCTAGCATCCCTTCAGGGGGATGACCCACGGTTTGCAGGGTGAGTACGAGGGAATAGCCATAGGCCGCTGTGGTGCCCAGAACCACCAGGGTATTCATATCACTCCGGGCTGCTGTCAAGGCTTTCCAAGCGCCCTGGTAAAAGCTCGCCCCACACCAGAATTGTACCGGTGTGGCCAGGAGCAACTGCCACCAAGCATTGTGGAGAAATGTCGGCATCCAGGGCAGATGGAGCCCCAGCATCATCGGTAAACTGCCCAAGACGAGGACGCTACTGATGCCTAGCCCCACACCAACCCGTAGACGCAGATCCTGATCTCGGGCTTGGGATCGGGTGTCTGCCAGGCTTGTCCAACTGCCTGGTTCCACGGTAAGGGCTTTATACCCCGCTTTATCCACCACCTGTTGTAAGGTTTCCACATTGGTGGTGTGGGGATCGAAGGTTACGGTGGTTTGCTCTAAGCCAAAGTTGACCACACAATCTTGAACTCCGGCACTGCGCAGGAGCGATCGTTGAATGGCTGCGGCACAAGCGGCACAGGTCATGCCCTCTAAGTTGAGGGTAACGGTTTGAGATGGGGTAGAAGTCTGCATAGGCTCCTGAAATGCCAAGGGGTCTATCGACTGTTTATCCTAACCTACAAAAATTCCTAGGGCTTGGGCTACCTCCACCATAAAATCGTTGGGCAGAACGGGCCCGGCACAGCGATCGGCCTCATGACATTCCCGAATGACCGGCACCACTTCATCTAGGGGCTTGGCTTCCACTCGCCCACTTTGCCAAATAACTAAGCGATTATACTGTTCATGTTGGAGTAAATCGATCGCTTTTTTGCCAAAGGAAATGGCCAAGAGACGATCGTAGGAGGACGGGGTACCTGTCCGTTGAATATGCCCTAAAACCGTGGAGCGGGTATCGAGTTCTTGCATTTCGCAAAAATCATGAGCCCCTTCAGCACAAAGTTGACGACTATGGGATTGAATTGCCTTGGCGAGGATATCGCCAATGTACTTATCGTGTTTTCCATCGGCGGTTTTGACCCCTTCAGAAATCACAATCAGACCAAATTTGCGACCATCTTTACGTTGCCGCGCTAAGTGATGACAGATATTATTGACCACTTCGTCGGTCAGGGCTGGAATGCGTTCTGGAATAAGAATGACATCCGCACCCCCGGCAATGCCACTGTGTAAGCCTAAGTGCCCAGCATCTCGCCCCATCACTTGCACCACCATAATGCGATCGTGACTGGCGGCGGTAAACGTGAGGTTATAAAGGGCATCGGTTACCGTAGCAACGGCAGTATCAAACCCTACAGATTTTTCTGTGAACGGCACATCATTATCGATCGTTTTGGGAACCGCAACGACTTTCCAATTGCCTTGCTGAGCCAGTTGATAAATAATGTCTAAACTGCCATCGCCGCCAACAATAATCAGGGCATCTAACCCTAGGGTTTCATATCCTTTGATAATTTGTTGGGCGATTTCTGGTTGGTTCGGGTTGCCCCGGCTCAGGGAACCGAGAATACTGCCACTTAAAAATTGAAGAACATCCAACCCTTGCACTACACCGGGGATGTCGTAACCATGCTCATTGAGCTTAATTTGTGCCGGTGTTACTTTGCCCTCGTAAATGTCTAGAAAGCCATCGGTTCCATGAGGAATTCCATACACTTCCCACCCCAATTGGCTTGCGGATTTTACGACTGCTCGGATCACTGCATTTAAGCCAGGACAATCTCCTCCGCTGGTTAAAATGCCGATTTTTTGGATCATTTCCGCTCTCCCTCTATCGGTAGACTGCATTAAATTCCATGAAAGTTTACATGGTGGGTTGGGACTTGCGGCGGGCAACCCCAACGCTGAAAAAATCCTACGATCGTTTCAGTTCCGGCTCTCTGAATGCTCCATATTTCTCAAGCTTTTCTCAACGCTTTAGTTATTCTGAATACAATCCTGGATCCCGAGGCATTATGGGGGACGGCCCGCCTCTTCATCATCCCTACTCCTGGGTATCCATCAGGAACCCGCTCTGGGATGGTCGAGGGGCTTTCGGCGGCAACCTCTGACGGTAGACGGGGGTTCAAGAATAGACGGAGTGTTATTACGGTAGCGATCGTCCTCTCCAGATCCCAGGTTAGATCAGTCGAAAAGAAAAGGGGGAACTTAACGCGGGGACTTAAAGGAATCCCATTCTCCCAAGACAAAGGTGTGTTTACCGGTGCCCGCAATCTTGGTGAGGGTCTCTAAGAGTTGGATAAAGCGAATATTATCATCTCCTTTCATTAACTCCGAAGCATTTTTGAGGGCTCGGGCAGTTGCCACGGCGGTGCGAGCGTTTTCCAAATCCGCTTTGGCCCGAATTTTAGCTTCTAACTGCTTGGCAAACAGATCTTGAATGGACTTGGGAAAGGTTATATCCCTGAGAAACGCCCCCTCTAGACCAATCCCTAACTGGGCGGCTGCCTCCACCATTTGCTCGGTTTTAAAGTCATAAATTTCCGATCGCTTTTCATTGAGATCGTCGCTACTAATATTGCAAATAATTTGACGAATAGTCATCTGGCTTAAGGTCGTGAGTTGAGGCTCAATCTGCCCAATCAACAAATTTTCATTACCGTATTCTAGAGCCAGGGCAAGGTCAAAACTGGTCAGAAAACGATCGATGTGTTGAATGCGATAGAGGAGAACATAGGAAAACCGTAGGGCAATATTATCCTGGGTTAAGACCTCTTGATTCGACACCAAAAGCGATCGGGGGACGGTAGACAGTGTGAGCAGGGCTAACTCATTGCGCCAGTCCCAAAGGCGATAGATGCCCGGAGAGAGTTGCTGCGTTAACTGATTGCGGCGAAAGAGACAACCCACTTGATTGGGGCGAACCTGAAAGACTTTACGAAACAACATAGCAATACCGGGAGAGGGAAGACCCCCTAAAAATGGGAAATGGTGTTAAGACCCTGGGGTTCCAGGATCGGTATCCCCACATTTGCAAGCATTTTTAAGGGTGTGCCGCAGCACTGCCTTCCCCGTAAATGGAGACTGTTCAAGTCGGAGTGCAACCAAAGCACGGTGGGTATCGAACCCTGGGAAGCGACACCCCGCAATACCCTATTCCGGTGTCGTCCCAAAAGCTGAATAGGTGGCGGTTAGCTGTTATCTTACTGGGTTTTTCAGGCTAGGGAGCCAGGGATCCCAAGGATCTTAAGGATTTCTGCCTGTCCAAGTATAATCAGCAGTGACTCATGCTGACTCCTAAAGGCGAATCAATGATAGCCGCACCCCTACCGATCGCTGAGGGTTCTGCCCCATGACCGTTCCTCGTACTATTTGTCTGGGATTTCTAGCGGTCATTGCCACCGGATCCCTATTATTGCTGCTCCCTATTTCCAAGACCGCTGGAGGGTGGGATCACCCCATTACGGCCCTCTTCACCGCCACCTCCGCCGTTTGTGTCACGGGGCTCTCGGTGGTGGATGTGGGTACCTATTATTCCGGTGTGGGCCAGGCCATCATTGCCATTTTGGTACAGGTGGGGGGGTTGGGCTATATGACCGCCACAACTTTCTTACTGGTGTTGCTGGGCCGGGAGTTTCGCCTCAAGGATAAACTGGCCTTACATCAAACCTTAGAAACCCCAGGGATTTCGGGAATTCGGCAAATGGTGATCTCCATTATTTCCGTGACCCTCATTTGTGAAATTCTGGGAATTTTTTTACTACTGCCGGTTTTTAGCCAGGAGTTTGGCCTCGATCGCGGGCTCTGGTTTGCAATTTTCCATAGTATTAGTGCCTTTAATAATGCGGGGTTTGGCCTCTTACCCGATAGTTTTATGCGCTATGTCAGTAACCCTGTGCTGAACTTGACGGTGAGTGCCTTAATCATTGTGGGGGGATTAGGCTATCAAGTGATCATGGAGCTTTATTTATGGTTCCAAAATGAATTTAAGGGGCATCCTCGCCGTATTCTTTTTTCGATGCACTTTAAGGTGGTGACCAGTACCACGATCGCTTTACTCGCAGTGGGAACGATCGCCTTTTTAGCGACAGAATTTAATAATCCAGACACCTTAGGCCCCCTCTCCTTTCCCGGTAAATTGCTTGCGTCTTGGTTTCAATCGGTTACCGTCCGTACCGCTGGGTTCAACAGTCTAAACCTCGGGGCCATGACCACCACCTCACTGTTTATGACGATCGCCTTTATGTTTGTGGGGGCGAGTCCAGGGGGAACCGGGGGGGGCGTTAAAACCACAACCCTGCGCGTCTTAATGGCCTGTACCCGGGCCACGCTCCAGGGGAAAACCGAAGTCCTCTGCTATCAACGTAAAATCCCAACGGATGTGATTCTCAAGTCCATCAGTATGGTGCTAGGGTCGGTGGTGATCGTGGTCTCCAGCACGATTTTGATTTCCTTAGTTCAGCCCCAGGTGGAATTTTTGCCCCTCTTTTATGAAACGGTTTCCGCCTTTGCGACGGTGGGGCTGTCCATTGGGGTAACCGCCCAAGCCTCCATCGGCACTCAGCTTATTTTGATTGTGGTGATGTATGTCGGGCGAGTGGGGGTCTTAATGCTGATGAGTGCTTTACTAGGGGGAACGGCTCCCAGCATCGTACATTATCCCGAGGAAGAGTTATTGGTAGGCTAAGAACCATGCTCCGCCGCGATCGTCCTGCAAATCTGCCGGCCATAACTCCTATCACTGCTCCCTTACTGCCCCCATTACTGCCAAGATGTCTAGTTCCCTGGAAAACCGTGTCGAAGCGATTTTATATCTCAAGGCAAAGCCTTTAACGATCAAAGAAATTAGTGAATATGCCCGAGCCAACCTAGAGGAGGTTCAGGATGCGCTGATTACCTTAATGGATCGCTATGCCCACCAGGATAGTGCTCTGGAAGTGCTGGAAACGCCGAAAGGGTTTGTCTTGCAGTTGCGATCGGAATTTCAAGATTTAGTCCACAGTCTGATTCCGGTGGATTTGGGGGTGGGGGCGTTACGAACCCTGGCGGTGATCGCCTTAAAGGGATCGGTGAGTCAAACGGAGTTGGTAGAGCTGCGGGGTTCAGGGGCCTATCAACAGGTGCAAAATTTAGTGGAGCAAGGCTTTGTCGGCAAACGTCGCCAAAAAGATAGCCGTTCCTATCGACTCCAGGTCACCGAAAAATTTCATCAGTATTTTCAAATTGAAGGCTCGGGTCTAGAGCAACGCCTGAAACAGCTTACCGTTCCCCTCGTTCTAGACGCACAAGAGGAGGAAACGATCGATGAACTGGAGGAGGACATGGACGAAAAGGATATGGACGAGGAAGACCATGAAGGAGCGCTATGAATAGGGGAAGTCGCCGCAGGAGAGAAAAAACGCTATCGTTAAATCTTTTGGCTTAAGCTGATAGTCGTGATGTTCAATTCCGGAGGATAACGATGAGGGTATGGGCACCTTGGATGTCCCGGCTGACGATCGCTTCGATCTTGAGTCTTACTCAGGTCTTTCTGCCCCTTAAGGGGCAAGCACAGTCTGGAACCGCACAACCCCTTAACCCCGTTATTGAGGTGGGGGTGGTGCAGCGGTTTGGCCAAGATGCCAAGGATCGGCTGGTGCTGAAAGCCTCCAGTGGCGATCGCTTACGGTTGGAATTTCCCGACAATGACGGCGTTAAAACCCTGGAGAGCACGCAGGTGGTCTTGGAGGTTCCCCGCTTTCCCCAGCCCATGGCCCTAGAAGAACGGGTGGTGTTAAGTAAACACCGCAGTTTTGAGAGTGCCGAAGCCAGTGGAGCCGCCTGGCAAGCCCAGGGGATTCCCGTAGAATTAGCCCAACCGGATACCTGGGAAGTGTGGGCTAAGCGATCGGTCTATGCCTCTCCCTTCCTGCGACGCTTATTGCTGGAAAACCTGAAAGCCCAGGGCCACGATGAAGTTTACCTTGCTAGCCAGGTGCAAACGGAGAAAAACCAGGCGGCGTGGGTGGTCAATGGCTACCGCTATCACCGAGACACCCTAAAACTTAGCAGCCAGACCGGCGTAATCTGGGTGGATCAGGTTCCCTATCCGGGCAGTTTACACCTACAGCCCAATAGCTACGGTTCCTATACCCTAGTCAATTCCGTCACGATCGAAGATTACCTGCGGGGAGTGGTTCCCTACGAAATTGGTCCCCAAGCGCCCCCGGCCGCCATTGAGGCCCAGGCAATCCTGGCCCGCACCTATGCCCTCCGCAACCTGCGCCGCTTTACGATCGATAACTATGAACTCTGTGCCGATACCCAGTGTCAAGTGTATCGAGGCTGGTTAGAACCGATAGCCCGCGCCGATCAAGGGATTCGTAATACTCGGGGCATTGTCCTCACCCATGCCAATACCCTCGTGGATGCGGTGTACTCTTCCACCACAGGAGGCATTACCGCCGCCTTTGAGGATGTTTGGGAGGGGGAATCCCGCCCCTATCTGCAGCCCGTTGTCGATGCCTTGCCCGGCCGCTGGGATTTGCAACAAAACCCCCTCTCCGAGGAGGCAAACTTCCGTTTATTTATCCAGCAAACCCAAGGGTTTAACGAAGTGGGCTGGCGTCACTTTCGCTGGCAAAATTCATCGACCCTGGCCACCCTCAAAACCGACCTCAAAGCCTACTTAACCAAACGCAAACATCCTCAAGCCAACTTCGATAAAATCCTGGAACTGAAGGTGGAAAAGCGGGCTCGGGGGGGACGGGTGCAAGAACTGGTGGTGACCACCGATCGAGGGGCGATCGTTTTGGACAAAGATCAAATTATTCAAGCCCTCAGCGCCCCCAATAGTCTCTTGTTTTACCTGGAGCCCATGCGAGATGCGGGACAAGTGCTGACGGGGTATACCTTCATCGGCGGTGGTCTGGGACATGGGGTGGGGTTGAGCCAAACGGGATCGTACCATTTAGCAGATTTAGGATGGTCTAGTGCCCAAATTTTAGGATTTTATTATCCCACCACGGAACTGAAGCCCCTCGATGCGAGCTTATTGCAATGATCCGGGGGTCTGATCTAGACCGGATTCTGGGTATGATCCCGGATCAGTGCTTTACAAAACTTTAGACCTGTACAACGCTTACGTACCAAGGCCTTGGGAAAAACGATCGCTGAAATATAGCTAATGTGTAATAAAGTGCTTGACCTTGATAGCCACTCGGTTATAGATTCACAGAAGTCTGTTCAATCACGGTGACGTTGATGAATCCAATCTGGCAGCCTACCGATTCGTCACCTTCACTCCACCCTATTTTTTAGTATTCCAGGTGATGACGATGACATGTGATTTAGCCCAACAACTCCGGGAAGGCACGAAACAGTCCCATACCGCTGCAGAAAATACGGCTTACATGAAGTGCTTCCTGAAAGGGATTGTGGAGCGCGAACCCTTCCGTAAACTTTTGGCTAACCTCTATTTTGTTTATAGTGCCCTAGAGTCAGAACTACAACGCCACCAAGATCACGACATTGTGGGGCGTACCTATTTTCCCGAACTGAACCGGGTCAACAATCTAGAGCGGGATCTCGCGTTTTATTATGGCGAAAATTGGCGAGATGAAATCGCCCCATTGCCGGAAGGCGAAGCCTATGTGAAGCGCATTCGTGAGGTGGCAGAATCCGATCCTTTATTGTTGATTGCCCACGCCTACACTCGCTACTTGGGGGATTTGTCCGGTGGGCAAGCCCTACAGCGCATCATTCGATCGGCGCTGAAACTGCCAGAAGGTGAAGGTACGGCGATGCACGAGTTTGAGCAACTGCCCACCCCGGAAGATAAAAAAGCCTTCAAAGAACGCTATCGGGATGCCTTAAACGATCTGCCCTTGGATGCAGAAGCGGTGCAACGCATCGTAGCCGAAGCGAACCATGCCTTCCAACTCAACCGGGATGTGGTGCATGGTTTAGAAGACGAAGTAAGAGCCGCGATCGGAGAGCACGTTTTTGATCTCCTCACCCGTCAAGACATTCCGGGAGCTACGGAGCGCCCTGTTGCCGCTGGCATGGTTGCGATCGCTTAAATACAGTTTTGAGTTTTGAATGTTGAGTTTCGTTCCTCAACCCAACCTACAGTTTTCAATTCATCATTCAAAACTCCCCTAACCCCTACTCCCTAACTCCTGTCCCCTACAAGCTATGAAACCCAGTTTACCGACCGTTCAGTTTAATGCTCAATTGTTAAATAAGTACGATCAACCCTTACCTCGCTACACTAGCTATCCCCCCGCAACAGAGCTAAAAGAAACTTTTGAAAGTCGTGATTATTACAAAGCACTAGCAGACTTAAATCAGCGATCGTCTCCCCTTTCCCTCTATTTTCATATTCCTTTCTGTCAAAGTGCCTGCTATTTCTGCGGTTGCAATGTTATTGTTTCCAATAATAAAAATATTGCTCAGACCTATTTAGATCACTTAATTCAAGAAGTTGAGCAAACCACGGCGAGAATTGATACCCGTAAGCCGGTGGTGCAAATGCACTGGGGCGGTGGGACTCCCAATTACCTCACCATTGAGCAGGTAGAGCAACTCTGGAAAACGATCGAGAAGCATTTCCAGTTTGACTCTCAGGCAGAAATTTCTATTGAGATTAACCCCCGCTATGTCGATCGAGACTATATTCAAGCCCTCCGCAAAATTGGTTTCAATCGCGTGAGCTTTGGCATTCAGGATTTTAATCCTCAGGTGCAGGAAGCGGTGAATCGGATCCAACCCAAAGAGCTTTTGTTTAATGTCATGGATTGGGTTCGGTCTGCTGAATTTGATAGTGTCAATGTCGATTTGATTTATGGCTTACCCTATCAAACCTTTGAAACTTTTTCAGAAACGATCGACAATACGATCGCTCTCAATCCCGATCGTTTAGCCATCTTTAACTTTGCCTATGTTCCCTGGTTAAAGCCGGTACAAAAGAAAATCAATGTGGAGGCTCTACCCTCCGGTGAGGAAAAACTAGAGATTCTACAAATGGCCATTTCTCGCCTCACCAGTAGCGAGTATGTGTACATTGGCATGGATCACTTTGCCAAACCCAATGATGAATTATCCGTTGCCCAACGCAATGGCGAAATGAAGCGGAATTTCCAAGGGTATACCACGTTACCTGATGCCGAACTGCTGGGATTTGGCTTAACCTCCATTAGTATGTTGCACGATGCTTACTATCAGCATCACAAAAAACTCAAGGACTACTACACCGCGATCGAGAATCAGGAACCTCCCATTGAAAAAGGGGTACGGCTCCACCGCGAAGACATTCTCCGCCGTGAAGTGATCATGCAACTCATGTGTCACTTTGAGCTATCCAAGGCGGAGGTAGAGACTAAGTTCCATCTCGATTTTGATACCTTTTTTGCAACGGAATTAGCTGATTTGAAATTGTTAGAAGTCGATGGTTTAGTGAGGGTTCATGCCGATCGCATTGAAGTGACCCCCTCTGGTCGGCTACTGATCCGGAACATTGCAGCGGTATTTGATGAGTATCTGCGCGATCGTATTATTGCTAACTTCTCACGGGCTATTTAGGAGGGTACCTTATGCGCATTTTAATGATTCAACCCAACTACCACTCCGGTGGGGCTGAAATTGCCGGGAACTGGCCCCCCAGTTGGGTGCCCTATGTGGGGGGCGCACTCAAAACAGCGGGATTCACAGAAGTCCGCTTTATTGATGCCATGAGTAATCACATTGAGGATGATGAACTGGCGGCCCAAATGCGGGAGTATCAGCCAGATGTGGTACTAGCCACCGCCATCACCCCCATGATTTACAAGTCCCAAAGTACCCTGAAGTTAGTAAAGGAAGTGCTGCCCCAGGCCAAGGCCATTATGGGGGGCATTCACCCCACCTATATGTATCGGGAAGTGTTCCAAGAAGCGCCGTGGATTGACTACATCATTCGGGGCGAAGGGGAAGAAATTACCGTTAATTTACTGCGATCGATTCAGGAGGGAACGGATTTACAGGATCGGCGAGGCATCCTGGGCATTGCCTTTTTAGAAGAGGGCAAAATTGTGGCTACGCCGGCCCATCCCCCCATTAAAAACCTCAACACCCTCACGCCGGACTGGACCCTACTGGACTGGGATAAGTACATTTATACGCCTCTAAATACGCGGGTTGCCGTACCCAACTATTCGCGGGGCTGTCCCTTCCGCTGTCGCTTCTGTTCCCAGTGGAAATTCTGGCGCAAGTATCGCTCCCGATCGCCCCAGCACTTTGTCGATGAAATTGAGCGTTTAGTTAAAGATCACAACGTCGGCTTTTTCATTCTCGCGGACGAAGAACCCACCATTAATAAGTCCCGGTTTATTGCCCTCTGTGAAGAACTCGTCAAACGGGATCTCGGCATTCACTGGGGCATTAATACCCGCGTCACGGATATTCTCCGGGATGAAAAAGAACTGCCCCTCTACCGTAAAGCCGGTTTAGTTCACGTTTCCCTGGGCACCGAAGCTGCGGCACAACTCAACCTCAACCTTTTCCGCAAAGAAACCACGATCGCAGACAATAAACGGGCGGTGCAACTGCTGCGGGACAATGGCATTCTGGCGGAAGTGCAGTTCATTATGGGGCTCCCCAACGAATGCCCAGAGACGATCGAAGAGACCTATCGTATGGCTCGGGACTGGGGCGCGGACATGGCCAACTGGAATATGTATACCCCCTGGCCCTTTTCCGAACTGTTCCAAGACTTAGCGGACAAGGTAGAACTGCGGGACTACTCCCAGTACAACTTTGTCACCCCCATTCTCAAGCCCGATAACATGAGCCGGGAGGATGTCCTGAAAGGGGTACTGCGCAACTATGCCCGCTTCTATGGTTGGAAGTTTTGGGAGTATTGGTGGGAAGGGGATGGCTTTAAGCGTCGCTACCTTTTAGGCTGTCTCTGGGCCTTTGTCAAAACCACCCTCAATAAGCGCTTCTACAACCTCAAGCGGGTGAAACAAAAAGGTCTCCGCACTGAAATTGACTTCGGCTTTGATGAGTCCCGCATTTTAACCCCAGAGCAACTAGCCGCTCAAAAAGCAGGCACTGCAGATATTGACTTTGCCGGAACGATCGCGGCCTGTGGGGCTCCAAACTCCCTCCCCACGTTCCAGGATGAAGCGATGGATACCCCGGTCTATCCTCAATCCGTTGTCCAAGTGGCGATCGTGGAAGGGGATCAGCAAACCCGGCTACAACTGCGCAACGACCTCCGCGCCCAGGAGGGCATTGAAGTGGCCAGTGAAGCCACGAATGGTGAAACCGGCATTGTCCTGTTGGAATCGATCGATGTAGATGTGGCAGTGGTGGATGCCAGCCTACCGGATATGGACATTGCCAAGTTCATCCGGCAAGCCCGCAAAGTGCAAACCACGTCCTACGTCGTTGCGTCCCGCATTCTCGTCCTCTCCGATCGGGAATCCGATTTAGCGGAGGCCCTGGCGGGCGGAGCCGATGGGATTTCCCGCAAGAGCATCCCCATCACTCAACTGGCGGAAGCGGTTCACCTGACCCTTAACACGGGTAAATACCGGGATCCAGCGGTGAAGTTACCGGAGTTAGTGTCTTCGTAGGATCCCCTGCATGAGTGGTTTCCCTAGAGCATCGGGGCTTGTGACCGGAACCGATGCTCTAGCGACCCTTCAGCATTCGGCTCTGGAAAGAGACAAGCTTTTTGATCTCAGAGGTAATGTCCTCTTGGTGTTCATTGAGAACCGTGTACTCCGTAGACTCCGTTTCAATGAGGGACATCACTAAGTTCATCACGGCCTGTTCATCCGTCGAGTCCAAGAGGACGGGTTCTCTGTCGTTACTGATCATGACTCACGCTATCCTGGTTCACCCCTAAGGTATTGCGGGGTCAGTCTAGCGAAAAGGTGCTGTCCTCTGGGGTCAAACTCAATACAGATCTTGACATTCTTGAATGTCTTAGGTAACACTAGGGGCTGTCATCATTTAGTGCTGAAGTGTTTATACGGCAGTCGTTTCAGCCCCTAGTTCTGTTTACTGGAACGGGTGCGGAAACCTTGATTTCGCAAGGCTTCTAGACTTAATTGATGACGAACCCTAGGCAAACTTACCCTTTAGCCCTCATGTTTACGCGCCTTATTCCAGTTGCAACTGCCTTGATTTTAGGAGGTTTCAACCTTCCGAAGTCCCTTGCTCAGCCAGTTACTGACTCAGGATATGCCACCTGTTTTTTCAACAGCGAACCGGAAGACTGTCATATTGTCTATTTTGAAGACAGTAGTCTCGACATTCTAACCTACCGTGTGAAGTGGCTTTCTGATGGCAAAGTGGTTGAATATTTACTCTCTGACTGCTGGATAGGCGAAAGAGATCATACAATGTGTCAAGTGCAAATCACTGAGGATAACGGGCAAGTCTCACGGGGGGTTGCGGAACGAGGTTGTATTGGCCCGTCGATTACCAGTGAAAATGGAAACACCACAGGATTGCGCTTTGTTCCCGATCGCTCCATGCGATGATTCCATGACAGCCTACGCATCATTTTGATGACAGAGCCTAGTACTTGATGGCGTAAGTAGGCTTACTACCTAAGCGGTTAAAGGCTTGCCCTTATAAGTCCACTTAAAAGGTTTTGCCATTGTGCGGTTGAAATAATCAATAAACTCCAAAATGCTTTTTTTGAGATGAGCCT
>JBMTZC010000007.1:0-28663 GCA_049455215.1 Prochlorotrichaceae cyanobacterium | reverse complement strand
CAAAACCAGGCGGCAAGAGCAGACTTTCAGGGGATGAAGGGGCAAACCCTAGATTCACCTGCTCAGAAGTCTCCGCAGGCAGCAGTTCAGCAACTAAGGTTTGGGGAGGAATGCCCTGGGCGAAAATCAAGAGATCAATCATGCAATAAGGACTTCCACCACGATCAGATTGTTACAGAACAAGATCCACAACGGGCAAACTCGGGAAGGATTTCAGACGATGAATCCCTTCAAAAAAGTTGAGTAAGCCTAAGTAATTTTACCCTAGTCAGCAGCGTTCAGGGTTCTTGCCTGAGGGAATTTTACGGTGTCCCGGAAGCGGGGAACCGGCGTGAGGATTGTAAAAATCTCCGCATTGCTGAGAACCAGATAGCGAATTTTGTTGTCTCTGTACCCCACTTGACAAAAGTTAGGGCATAATGAACGGCAGGCTCTCTCACGATCGTAACCTTGGCTTTCCCTTCCCGATCAAAGCCCTGTCGCATTGCAGCAATGCCTAATGCATCAGAACAAGATTGGGTAAAGTGCCTTCGTTGATCCAGAGAGAATCTTCTCGTTGCTTTTTTCAGCACCATTGCTATGATTTTTCGTCCCCTCCAGAGTCAAACTTCCCAGCCTAGCGTTGCTAGCATGACAACTTATTCCACTCAGATTGTCTCTTCCCAACAGGGCATCTTGCCCACCGTGGTCGAACAATCGGGACGGGGCGAACGCGCCTTCGATATCTATTCCCGGTTACTACGGGAACGGATTATCTTTTTAGGAACCGCAATCGATGATCAGGTGGCGGACTCCGTTGTCGCTCAGTTGCTGTTTTTAGAAGCTGAAGACCCCGAAAAAGATATTCAAATTTATATTAATTCCCCCGGTGGATCCGTTACCGCTGGTATGGCCATCTACGATACGATGCAGCAGGTCGCTCCCGATGTAGTCACCATTTGTTTTGGTTTAGCCGCCAGTATGGGGGCTTTTCTACTGTCTGGAGGAACCCCAGGGAAACGCCTATCCCTGCCCAATTCTCGTATTATGATTCACCAACCCTTAGGGGGAGCCCAAGGGCAAGCGATCGATATTGAAATTCAAGCAAAGGAAATTCTTTATCACAAAGCAAAGCTCAATGAGTTATTGGCGGGTCATACCGGACAACCCCTCGATCGTATTGAAGCGGATACAGAACGAGACTTTTTTATGTCCGCTGCAGAAGCCCAAGAGTATGGCATTATTGATCGGGTCTTACCCACCGTGAGTCAGTCCCGTCCGATTGCTTTGGTTCAGTAGGTTCCTTTATCCTAAGTTCCCTCAGTTACGCTCAGTTCAGTTAGTTTTCTCGTTCAACCCGGCTAAATTTTTAGCTGTTCCCTTGGTCAGGATTGCTCCTGTTCGTTGCCCATTCCATCTTCGGAGATCATCATGCCGAAATATGACTCTCATCTCAAATGCTCATTTTGTGGCAAATCCCAGGAGCAAGTTCGCAAACTGATTGCGGGCCCTGGGGTTTATATTTGTGATGAATGTGTTGATCTGTGCAACGAAATTTTAGATGAGGAACTGTTTGACTCGGCCAATGTGCCTAACCAAGGCCGCCGAGATCAGACTCAGGAGAAAAAGAAAACGACGGCCTCTCCCATCACCCTTTCCCAAATTCCAAAACCGAGGGAAATCAAAAAGTACTTAGATGACCATGTTATCGGACAGCAAGAAGCGAAGAAAGTGCTCTCCGTCGCGGTTTATAACCATTACAAACGCTTAAGTTATCAATATGCTCTGCAACAAAATGGTCCGTCCTTAAATGACGACAGTATTGAGTTGCAAAAGTCCAATATCTTACTGATTGGGCCCACCGGATGCGGTAAAACCCTCCTGGCTCAGACCCTAGCGAAATTGTTGAATGTGCCCTTTGCGGTAGCGGATGCCACAACATTAACGGAGGCAGGCTATGTAGGGGAAGATGTAGAGAATATTTTACTGCGCTTGCTCCAAGTGGCAGATTTAGATGTGGAAGAAGCCCAGCGAGGCATTATTTATATTGACGAAATTGATAAAATTGCCCGCAAAAGTGAAAATCCGTCCATTACCCGCGATGTTTCTGGGGAAGGGGTACAGCAAGCCCTCTTAAAAATGTTAGAGGGAACGATCGCGAATGTGCCACCTCAAGGGGGCCGGAAGCATCCTTACCAAGATTGTATTCAGATTGATACGAGCAATATTCTCTTTATCTGCGGTGGCGCGTTTGTCGGTCTAGAAAAAATTGTCGATCGCCGTTTTGGTAAGAAAGCCATTGGCTTTATGCAGGGGAGCGAGAACATCAGTAAAGAAAAACGTGCCGCTCAAATGCTGAACCAAATGGAACCGGAAGACTTGGTGCAATTTGGCCTCATTCCTGAATTTATTGGTCGGGTGCCAGTGGCGGTCAACTTAGAGCCTTTAGACGAAGAAGCTTTAACGGCGATTTTGACAGAGCCCCGCGACTCCTTGGTGAAGCAATATCAAAAGCTGATGAGCATGGACAATGTCAAGCTAGAGTTTCGCCCCGATGCGTTGCGAGCGATTGCCCGAGAAGCCTATCGTCGCAAAACCGGAGCCCGAGCCTTGCGCAGCATTGTTGAAGAAATCATGCTGGAGATTATGTACGAATTGCCCTCCCGCAAAGATGTCTCCCGCTGCGTCATTACTAAGGAAATGGTCGAGAAGCGATCGAGTTCTGATCTATTAATTCATCCCTCTTCCATTCCCAAACCGGAATCAGCGTAAGCCAAAAAATCACGAATTTTCCTGAATGAATGGGAACTTCGATTCATAGCGGGGCAGTCGTATCGCCTGCCCCAGTGCCTATTCTTGTGTAGGCAGTAGGACAGAATTTTTTTCGAGATACCCCACAAACTTTATGGGATCAGTAAGTATTTAGGAATGCGGACTTTATAACCTGGAATTTCACTACCAAGACACCGAAGCCCCGAAGGAATACCTTTGTGTTCTTTGTGCCTGAACTTTTCGGTTTATTTAACTCACGATCCTTAGTTCGAGTTGGTTCTGATCCATTGGGCATTGCAGCGATCGTCTTAACGTTGTTTCGCACTGAAGTATTACAAACTGGGGTACTTCAATCTAGTAATTCTCATTATAAAGATCCGCGTAGGGGCAATCCCCCCGTGGTTGCCCATTTTCCGGTTTATACCGTTAGGCTAGGGCGGGCACGGAGGCACCGCCCGTACATTCAGATTGCAAAATGAGAATTGCTGACTTCAATCTTGAGAATTACACCTGCAGATTGGAGGTGCGTTAGAATAATTTTAATAGGTATGTCATCCATTAGCGATGAAAGGTCTATGCCGTGATTGTTGAAGCCCTTAGCGGTACAACTGGAACGGGCGCAGCCCATCTCGATATTGTAAGAGTGCTGGGCAGAATTGTTCACCAACCCCGCGCTAAAGCGACGGGGATTGTCCGAGCCAATTCGGACAACGTAAGTGGTGAATAGCCCATCGAGTCACTAGATGTTACAGACTTCCGAGTGCTTCCCTAGCTCGGATTTACTCTAAACCTGATTGGTTCAGGTGTTGCGTAAAGGCAAGACATATTTCTAGTGATGGGCGAAGGGACTAAAACGAGTTGGCTGGCTCTCGCCTTATCGGGAACAAAAGCCAGTGCCCTTCGGGGAATGTAAAGCCGTCCTGCGCTATCGCTAAAGGACGGGGTTTCTACCCATTTTTCTGACGGGGTTTCTACCCATTTTTCTGATGAAGTGCCCTAAAGATGCCCTGGATATCTAGTTTGATGTAGTGATGTTAGCTGTCCCATGCCCACCTCTCGCGATCGTCAACCCCTTGGTTCATTGTTGTTAGATGCTGCTTTAATTTCTCCAGCGCAGTTGGAAGCCGCACTGCAAGCACAACATACCTATCAAGATCTATTGCTGGGGGAAATTTTGGCTTTACGGGGATGGATCAAGCAGGAAACCGTTGATTTTTTTGCCGATCGCTGGACGCAAACCCTTCAGCAAGGGCTCAATAAACCGATTGGACAATATTTACAATCTGCAGGCTTACTCAATGAAGCGCAGATTAAAACGATTCTTGAAGAACAACAACACTCTGGCTTACAGTTTGGTGTGCTGGCGGCGTACAAAGGCTGGGTCAATTCCTCCACTATTGAGTTTTTCTTAGCAAATCTAAAGGACCAGTCTCAGAAAATTTCTGTCCCCCTTTGCGATCGTCAACCCCCTCCGGCAGGGCAGCAAATCTTAGCGCAAACCTCAGAACAGAAGTTCCTTGGAGCCACCGATTGGATTAATCGTTTAGCCAAAGCCAATCTATTGTCTCCGGCACAGTTGAAAATCCTAGAAGGCGATCGGGCCCTCTATCCAGATCTGAGTATCGAAGAAATTCTTACTTTACGGGGATGGATTAGACCTAAAACCCTAGAGTTTTTTCAATATAACTGGGTCAAGCTGAGCCCGGATCAACCCATTGGTTACTATCTCCGAGAAGCCGATTTATTAACCGACGAACAGGTACAAGAACTGCTCAGAGATCAGTGGCAAACGGGGGTCAAGATAGGGGCATTAGCGGTGATGCGAGGTTGGCTTAACCAAGAGACCATCAATGTTTTTTTAGAAACCTTATCCCCCGATAAATTATCGGACTCTCCTTTTATCTCAAAGCCAGAAGTATCCCCAGATAAGGCTGCTGCTATTGATTCTGCGGAATTGGACTATTCAGCCTTAGAGGGTGTAACCGAGGAGGAACAGGAGTTACAACGGATTCTCCAAACCGAAAAAGCCTTTGAATCTTTAGATGAATTTGCCGCTGCCCACAATCTTGCGCCAGATAGTGACAATGAGGGAGAGGTCCAGTGGATTACCTAGGGGCTGAAACGACTGCCGTATAAACACTTCAGCGCTAAATGTGACAGCCTCTAGTTATGTTTGCTGGAGCGGGCGCGGTAACCTTGATGTGGCAAGGCTTCTAGACCTAATGGATGACACACCCTAGGGCTGTCATCCGTTACCGCCTATGGGTGACCTGATTGAGTGCGTTGCGGCTTGAGATAAATAACCCCAGAAACGATCGTTAAAGTGACAGCAAGATAAAAAATAGCCTGACTCCAGGGTAAAAAACGAGCAGGAAGAGGTGCTATGAGCAAGGCGATCGCCACAATTTGACTCACGGTTTTAGCTTTACCCCAAAGGTTTGCCCCCTGCACATCCCGTTGCCGACTGCGCCATCCCGAAATGGCCAGTTCCCGAGCCACAATACAATACACCCCCCAGGCGGGCACCAGGCTACGATCGAGCAGGGCTAACAGGGGCGCTAAAACCAATAGCTTATCCACTAAGGGGTCTAAAATTTTTCCCAGATCCGTCACTTGATCAAAACGGCGAGCCACATAGCCATCCAGCCAATCCGTCAGAGACACCCCCAGAAAAATCCCCACAGACCACCAACGATGTACCGGCTCTGGTTCCTGCAAACTCCAGAGTAAGACTGGGGCTCCCAGGGATCGGCAGAGGGTAATCCAGGTGGCCACGGTTACAGGGGTCGTCATCTTTCGCCAGTTCACCCTAAGCAAACTCACCCACTAAGGAATCCTCAACGCCCTGATTGCGATCGACAAAGCTTTGGATCAAGGTGCGATATTCCTGCAGCATAATCTCTACCCAGTTTCGCTCGTCACTGTTGGCATAGAGGTGAACGACAGGATCACTAGCATCGGGCAAAATTAACACCCAGCGATCGTTGCGGTAATCACAAACCTTGACCCCATCAATGAGTTCCAGGTGATGGCCCGTGTGGGACTCCAAAATATGACGCATCAGCGCCCCCTTGATATTGGAGGGACAACGAATCGTACAGGTTCGGTGAAAAATATTGGGTAATTCAGTCCGAATTTGCCCTAGGGTACGATCTTGCATGGCCAGCATCTCCATAATGCGGGCAATACAAAACATGGCATCAAAGCCAGGGTGCAGTTGCGGAAAAATAAAGCCCGTTTCACTGCTCCCCCCTAACACCACATTGGGATTAGAATGGCAGGCTTCCATCAGAGCCGTAGGATTCGCCTTAGTACGAATGACTCGACCATCGTGACGGCGGGCAATTTGCTCCACTGCACTAGAGGTATGGACGGGTACGACCACCGTAGAGCGAGGTTTGGTGGTGAGCACCATTTGAACCATCAAGGCGGTTAATTGCTCACCCCGAATGGGAATCCCCGATTCATCCACTAACATCAATTGCTCACCGTTGGCGGACACCTGTACGCCAAAGTTTGCCCGGAGAGCCTCCACCACATGGCCCAATTGGTTGAGAAGGGCTTCGCGCTCCAGGGTGGAGGGAATCAGTTGCCGTAAACTGGCATTTAAGACCACCGCATCACACCCAAAGTTAGCCAACAGTAAGGGTAGGATGGCCCCCGCAACGGCATAGGCGTAGTCAATCACCACTTTGGCACCGCTGCGATGGAAGACCCCAATATCAATATTGCGCTCAAAAGCAGTGTTATAAATGTTGATGACCTGGGTGGGATAGTGAATATCGCCAATTTCGTGCATGGGCACCCGACGAATATCTTCCTTAAAATAAGCCGACTCAATTTTCTTTTCCTTGGCCTTGGATAAGTTGATGCCTTGGGAGTCAAAAAACTCAATCAAAATATAGTCAGGACGATCGGGATGAATGCGAACATGGATCCCCCCTTCCACGCTCATGGTAGGCACTACGGCCCGAGCCACGGGAATGGCGGTCGCTTCCAGGTTTTGGACATGAACGCCAACAGACATTAACCCCGACACAAGCGATCGAGAGACCATCCGGGAAATGCTGCGTTGATCTCGGGATGCGGCGACCTGGGCCCCCGGTTTGAGGGTAGAGCCATAGGCGGCTCCTAACTTCACCGCAAACTCTGGGGTGATATCAATGTTGGCTAACCCTGCTACGCCGCGTTGCCCAAAAAGGTTACGGTGAGCGGTTTGTCCCCAAATTAAGTTGATATTGAGGGTTGCCCCGGACTCAATGTTTTTACTCGGCCACACCCGTACATTGGGACTAATTTGGGCTTCTTCCCCCACAGTGGAGAGGGAACCTACCACCGCTCCTTCCATAATGTGACTGCGACGATCGATGCGGGCTCCTCGGGCAATAATGCAGGCCTGTAAATCCGCCTCTTCGCCCACAATGACCCCGTTCCAGATAATCGGGCGATTGAGTTCAGCATCCGCACCGATCGTGACATTATCGCCAATGACCGTACCGGAGGAAATCTTGACCCGAGGACCAATGCGACAGTTATCCCCAATTAGCACTGAACCTTGAACTTCAGCGGTTTCATCAATGTAAGTATTGCGGCCAATCCACACCCCGGGCTGGGCTTCTCGATAGCTCACCTGCAGATTAATTTTGCCATTGAGGCTATCGTAATGGGCTTGACGATAGGCTTCCATGTGGCCAATGTCGCACCAGTAGCCCTCTGCAATGTAGCCATAGAGCGGTTCACCTCGATCGAGGAGGAGGGGAAACAGATCTTTGGAAAAGTCACTTTCTTGATTGGCGGGTAAATACTCTAAAACTTCGGGTTCCAGAATATAAATCCCGGTGTTAATGGTGTCGGATAAAATCTCGCTGGTGGTGGGCTTTTCTAAGAAGCTCCGGATCCGCAGAGTCTCATCGGTAATGACCACGCCAAATTCAATGGGATTGGGCACACGGGTGAGAATGAGGGTTGCTTTCGCTTGCTTTTGACGATGAAACTCGATCGCAGCACTTAAATTAAAGTCCGTTAAACTATCCCCACTGATCACAATAAAGGTATCATCCAGCAACGCTGCGGTATTTTTCACACAGCCCGACGTCCCTAAGGGTTGCTCCTCTTCCACCGCATAGGTCATTTCCATACCGAAATCTCCCCCATCCTGAAAATACTCCCGCATGAGATCCGGCAAGAAATGGAGGGTGACAATCACCTCACGAATATGATGCTTGCGCAACAAATTCAGAATATGCTCAGCGATGGGACGGTTGAGAATCGGCACCATCGGTTTTGGAATATCGTAGGTCAAGGGTCTAAGCCGAGTCCCTGATCCCCCTGCCATCAAGACAGCCCGCATCGTCCCTCCTCCATAGCTCACAAAAATGTTGCTTCCCGTTATCTTAGGTGATTTCTCACCAAGACGGTACCACAGTCGAAGGTTGAGGGTCAGGCAACGCTAACCTATACCCTGTTAGCACCTGAGCTAAAGAAGACCACAGGTTAAGGGAAGAACCGCCCTAAATCCCTAGGCATAGAAACGCCATACCCCGACTAAAGACCCCTGTACCTGCACATCCTCTCCGCAGATGGTGATGGGGTCGTAATGGGGATTAGCGGCTTCGAGAATCACTTGATCGGACTTCCGATAAAAGCGTTTTAAGGTGGAACCCCATCCTTCGACCCAGGCCGCAACGATCGTTCCATCTGTGACAGTATCAGGATCTTCAACACGACGCATGATCACGTAATCACCGGGGACGATCAATTCCTCGATCATACTGTCACCGTTTACCCGGAGGGCATAACAGTCCGGTTGCAGCAACAGTCCTCCGATATCTAATCTTTCCTGCACATCCGTGAGGGGCTCAATGAGTTTTCCCGCCTTAATTTCCCCGTAGATGGGCACACCCTGCATGAGGGGATCCTGCAGCAGTTTTAAGGTTCTCGCCTTGCCCACCTCCCAGTCAATGTAACCTTTGCTTTGCAAATGCCGGAGGCGACTTTGTACCGGGGCCGGAGAGCGCAGCCCCATGGCTTCCATCATTTGACGAATGGAGGGAGGATGCTGATGCTCGTGAATGTACTCCACTAGCCATTGATACAGTTCTTGCTGAACAGGAGTGAGGGGCGGCATAAAGTTGTTGGTGGGGGGAACTCGGGCGTTCTGCGTCAAAGCGTATGGCACTCTGTCCCCCACGCTTTGACCTTCAATACGTAGACTAAGGAGTTAAAGAACATTAGTACTTGACACAAGTCCGCCATACCCCCACTAAACAGCCCTGCACCCGCACATCATCCGCAGAAACTCGAATGGGGGGATATTTGGGATTAGCAGCTTCCAAGGTCACTTGGTCGGACTTCCGATAAAAGCGTTTTAAGGTGGAGCCCCATCCTTCCACCCAGGCCGCAACGATCGTTCCATTGCGCACAGCATCGGGGTCTTCAATCCGACGCATAATGACGTAGTCACCGGGTGCAATCATCTCCTCGATCATGCTGTCCCCATTGACCAGCAAGGCATAGCAATCGGGTTGCAATAACATTCCCCCGATGTCCAATTTTTCCTGGTCGTTCGTAATGGGTTCAATTAACTCACCAGCAGCAATTTCCCCGTGGATGGGCAGTCCCTTGAGCAGCGGATCGTGGAGCAGTTTTAAGGTTCTTGCTTTGCCTTCTTCCCAGTCAATGTAACCCTTACTCTGCAAATGTCTCAGACGGCTTTGTACAGGTGCCGGAGAGCGGAGATGCATTGCCTCCATCATCTGACGAATGGAAGGGGGATGCTGGTGTTCGTGAATGTATTCGACGAGCCAGTCATAAAGCTCTTGTTGAACACGAGTGAGGGACTGCATAGGCTTAAGGAGAACGTCAGTACTGAGACAAACGTACCAAGTTCTAGCAGCACCGTCAAGATAACTGTCAAGGTATTTTTAGGGTGGTCTTGGGGTGATTTTGTCAGTTGATCTGGGGTTGATCTAGGATGCACCTCGAGGAATAGTGATGGTAGCTTTGCCACAGGTTATCATCCTGTTACTGCGGAGCAAACGGAAGCCAGTGGTGAATCTTTCGGGGTGAAGGGAAAGAATTCTAGATTTATGCGGAACTTGCAACGATCGCTTTGCATCTAATAAGTAATCAATATAAATTATCCCTAAGCACACAAGAGGAATCATATGAATATTGCTTCACTTTCTCGAAGATTGTCTCTTCTTTTAACCATGAGCCTCTGTTTGGTGAGCACGATGGAGGTCGCCTCTGCTCAGATGGGGCGCTTTCCTCGTCCCAAAACGGCTCCTAGTGGCTTAGGGCATCCTCGCTCAGGAACCACCGTGGCGGGTGGAGTTCGCAGTGCCGGCAATCCTGACCAGTTGTTTTGTGGGCAAGCCCTTGAAAAGGGGGCTAACTTAACCGCCCTCATTCCTGAGGCTGACAGTATCCTCCATACCCTCAATCCCGATCCATTGATTTTGGTGTACCTGCCCAGCTTACCGGAGCAGTCCTCTGGCACCGCTAGTCTCACCATTGCAGATGAAGATGGGGATTTACTGGGGCAGGCTAACCTCACGATGCCCAGCAACGGGGGCTTAGTTGCGTTTGCTCTCCCCTCAGAATTACTGCCCTTAGAAGCAGAAAACTTTTACCAATGGAACTTGCAAATTGCCTGTAATCAACGGGTGAGCCTAGACGATCCCAGCGTGTCGGGATGGATTAGTTATCAAGCAGGCTCCCTGGAGGAAGAAACCTCCGATCTGGAGATGGAAGATCATCTCGATCACATTGATGGCTTGTCTGAGGCTGGGTATTGGTTAGATGCAGTGTTAGAAACCGCCAGTTTGTTGGATCTGGCAGATAGAAAAACCCGGGATACGGAACTGGTACCTCGCTTGGAAGCCTTACTAGAACAAGAGAATTTAGACCTGCTGACCCGCTATTTTTTAGACTAACCCCTTAGGCGATCGTTTCTGGTGAACGATCGCCACCCTGAATCGAGGTACTATAACCTTCCGCTCCCGAAAATATTTCGTTCCCTAACATAGTGAGGATAGTCGATGGTATGGCTGGATCACAGCGTTATTTTGTCTTGATGCTGGTGGTGGGGGTGTCCTGGCTTTGGGGATGTACCGCCACCTCCGCTATTTCCCCTGATGCCGAGTCTGAATCTCCTGCTGTTATGTCTACTCCCGCTTTAGCTCAGGACAACTCCGAGGAACGCTTTCTGGGACAATACCTACCGATCTTAGCTCAAGTCGATCTGGGGGAAACCCGCATTAACCTAGAAGTAACACGCACGATCCAAGAACAAGCCCTTGGTCTGATGTATCGCCCTTTTCTAGAAGACGATCGCGGCATGTTGTTTGAATTTAGCCCCGCCCGTCCCGTCAGCTTCTGGATGAAAAACGTGGTGATTTCCCTGGATATGCTCTTTATTCGGGATCGTAAAATTATTGCGATCGCTGCGGAAGTGCCCCCCTGTGATCGCACGCCTTGCCCTACCTACGGGCCAGAGGCTGCGGTGGATCAAGTCATTGAACTTCGGGGTGGGCGGGCCGCCGAACTCGGTCTTCAACCGGGTGATCCCATCTATCTAGAATGGCTAGCAGAGCCCTTACCTGCTGAATAAATCCCTTAGGCAAATCCCTCCTGTGCCCCTGATCCCCACCGGTAGAAGGTGCCATTTTACCGCTGTACACTGCCGTTGCTCTTTTTTTGCTTTCCGGGGAAAGCCGCTTCAAATTCAGCAAGTCCCCTTGATCATGCTGTAGACTGGAGGGCAGCTTTTACCTTTCCCATTGCCTCGTTGCCTCAAGGACTCATTCATGTCTTTCAAGATTGAAACCGGTTTGTTCCTCCTCGATGAATTTACGGATTGCCATGCCATCCTCGGTGTTTCCGTGGAAGCGGATGCAAAAGTGATTCGTAAACGTTACCTAAAAGTTGCACAACGGTTACACCCTGACAGTTTCATCGACAGTAGTGAGTCCGAAAAGCAACTCGCCACCCAGGTGTTCTCCAAACTAGTGGGGCCCGCCTATAACACCCTCTGTAAAGATCGCGAACGCAAAGAATATCTCCTGCTCATTGGTCTCAAAGGAAAGCAAGCCATTCAGCAGCGCACTTCAATCAGCCAATTTTGTGACCTTGCAAAGGAATTAGGGAATAGTAATAACCTCCAAGAGGACTACGAGAAAGCAATCGCTTCCCTAGGGGAAATGCAATTTAATGATCTCAATAAAAGCTTAGAGATTACGGGGCAACTCAGCGAGCTCAATTTGGTCTATCTCATGCGTCGTGAAGCCGCAGATCAGAAGATTCTGCCTAGTCGATCTACTGCAACCAGCAGTGCTGCACCATCATCCCCATCCCCTGCCTCAAATAGCAGCAGCCCTACGAATGACCCGCCGCCTAAGGCTAAACCCAGTATTGTGGAAAATTACTTACGCCGAGCAGAAGAATATATGGACAAAAATGCCCATGCTCAGGCGATTTTAGAACTTCGAGATGCCTTAAATATCAATCCAAAAGATAGTCGCTGTCATAGTTTGATGGGGATGATTTACCTCAAGCAAAATCAACTGACCATGGCTAAAGTGTCGATCAAACGCGCCCTAGAGTTAAATCCGCAGGATGCCAACGCCCTGAAGTGTAAGGTGCAGTTGGAGCGTTTGGGGCAAAGTTTAGAGACCAAGTCTAGCAGTAGCAGCAGTGGGAAGCCGAAAGCCACCGGCAGTAATGATGCCAAGAAGGGCGGTGGTCTCTTTGGCGGCTTGTTTGGAGGAAAGAAAAAGTGATTTATCAACCGCCAAGGGGGACTCGTGACCTCTTACCGTTGGATGTTACCCAGAAATCTTGGATTGAAGCAGGCCTCAGCCAGGTTTTTGAAGCCTGGGGCTACCATCCCATCATTACTTCTACCCTAGAGCGTTTAGATACCTTGATGGCAGGAGGAGCGATCGACCGAGGGGCGGTACTTCAGGTCTTGCCCAGCGAAGATGGAGACTTAGGATTACGTCCGGAGGTAACCGCCTCGATTGCACGGACAGCCGTAACCCGCTTAGGGTCAGCCTCTCACCCTTTGCGGCTCTACTACACCGCCAATGTTTTCCGCCAAGTGCAGCAGAGAGGACGACATCATCCCCAAGAGTTTTATCAATCCGGAGTGGAATTGTTAGGTGGTCAGGGCGCTCTCGCGGATGCAGAAATCTTACTGTTACTGACGGACTGCCTGGCTCAACTGGGGCTTGTGCCGACGGATCAGTCTAACCCGGAGGATCGGGGGATGCCGTGGTGCCTCATTTTGGGGGAAGCCAGCCTGACCCACGCCTTGTTAGACCCCTTTCCGGCTGATCTGCGCTCCCAAGTCATTCACACGATCGCTAATCTGGATCGGATTGCCCTGGAAGGTTTGGACTTATCTCCAGAATTGCAACAGCGGGCCCTCAGTATTTTGGACTTGCGGGGAGCGCCGGAAATTGTCCTGGAGAAAGCCAGTCAGTTTGACCTCTCGCCGGAACATCAACTCCGAGTCAAAGAATTACAGCGGGTTTTAGAACTTTATCGATCGGGACTGAGCCAACGCTTCCCCAGTATTACAGACCATCTGCCGGTGGTACTTGATTTGAGCCTAGTGCAGACTTTTGACTATTACACCGGTTTGATTTTTGAAGTTGTCCACCAAAGTGAGTCTGGGCAATGGGTCTTAGGGCAAGGTGGCCGTTACGATCAATTATTAGGGCTGTATCATCCCCAGGGAAAAACCTATCCCGGTCTGGGCTTTTGCCTCAATGTCGAACCATTACAACAGGTCCTCTTGGCCCTCGGACAATTACCTAATCTCACTCCCTCCAGTCAATGGTTAGTGGTGCCTTATACAGAACAGGCTCAACCGGAAGCCCTAGCCTATGCTGAAAAATTGCGAGAGTCTTCTGAGTTGGTTCGGGTTGAATTGTACTTAGACGCTGTTTCGGATCCCGCGATCGTCCGGGAGTTTGCCCACGATCGTCGCATTCCTAGAATCGCTTGGATCCGTCCAGGTTCGTTGCCTGAAATTGAAGTCCTACACTAAGCTTGAGGGACTCGAGGACTGAGACATTGTGGAATTAAAACAAGTCATTATTGCCTACAAAGCCCGTGATCGTTATTCTCAGCGATTAGCAGAACAATGTTGCAAAGAGCTAGAAGGGCGAGGCTGTAAGGTTTTAATGGGTCCCTCCGGCTCTAAAGATAATCCTTATCCGGTCTTTTTAGCTTCCATTTCCCAACCCATTGACTTAGCGATCGTTTTGGGCGGAGATGGCTCTGCCTTAGGAGCCGCCCGCCACTTGGCTCCGGAAGGCATTCCCATACTAACCATTAATGCCGGGGGACACCTCGGGTTTCTCACCGAGCCGGCGGAGGTTTTGGAGAATACAGCCTACCTGTGGGAACGAATTGAGAACGATCGCTATGCCATCCAACAACGCATGATGCTGCAGGCCATGCTCCATGAGGGAAATCGCACCAATCTAGAACCCATGAGCGATCGGTTTTTTGCCCTCAATGAAATGTGTGTTAAACCCGCTGCCGTTGATCGTACCGCCATTGCCATTCTAGAGATGGAAGTAGATGGGGAAATTGTGGATCAGTACCACGGCGATGGTCTACTTGTGTCCACTCCTACTGGTTCCACCGGCTACACCGTATCTGCTAATGGGCCACTGATTCACCCTGGTTTGGATGCGATCGTGGTTACCCCCATCTGTCCCATGAGTTTGTCCAGTCGTCCGATCGTCCTTCCCGCCGGTTGTGTCATTAGTATTTGGCCCTTAGCCGATCTCGATCTGAGTAATCGACTCTGGATGGATGGGGTGCAGGCAACCGCGATTTGGCCAGGACAACGGGTGGATGTCAAAATGGCAGACTGCTACGCTAAGTTTATGATTTTACGGGAAAACTATTCCTACTACACCACCCTGCGGGAAAAACTGCAGTGGGCTGGCACACGGCTTCACCACGTTAACAACCACCGCAACTAACCGGGTTGCCATTTCAACTAGCCACAAAACTTTTCTGTTTGGAAGACCAGAATATTGAGTAAACTGAGAAGGTACATGACTTGGCAAACGACTCGTCCTAGCAAGGATCGCATAGGGAGACTAGAATCAAACACCCCTAGTCCTGGATCGTTTATCACTGTAAATTTTGCCAAGGCGTGCATACTCTGCTATCTATAGGTTTCTACCGTGACCCATCAACCCATTGCTGCTCCTAGCGATCGTCCCATGCTAGTGATTTTGGATTTTGGCTCCCAGTATTCTGAGCTAATCGCACGGCGCATTCGGGAGACAGAGGTCTATTCCGAAGTGTTGTCTTACCGCACTCCAGCAGCAGAACTGAAGCGGAATAATGTTAAAGGGCTCATTCTCTCCGGTGGGCCAAACTCTGTGTATGACGAAGGTGCGCCCCACTGTGATCCGGAACTGTGGAACTTGGGGATTCCCGTCTTGGGGGTTTGCTATGGCATGCAACTGATGGTGCAACAACTGGGGGGCGTGGTTGAGCGGGCCCAGCGGGCAGAGTACGGGAAGGCTTCTTTGCGGATTGAGGATCCGACGGATTTATTAACGAATGTAGACGATCGCTCCACTATGTGGATGAGTCATGGAGATTCCGTCAAGCGTTTGCCGGAGGGGTTTGAGGTTTTAGCCCATACGGAAAATACCCCCTGTGCGGCGATCGCCGATCACGAGCGTCGGCTCTATGGCGTACAGTTCCACCCGGAAGTGGTGCATTCCGTGGGTGGTATGGCCCTGATTCGTAACTTTGTCTATCATATTTGCCACTGTAGCCCAACCTGGACAACGGAAGCCTTTGTGGAGGAAGCGATCCGGGAAGTCCGGAAGCAAGTGGGGACAAAGCGGGTCTTGTTAGCGCTTTCCGGCGGGGTAGATTCTTCCACCCTTGCTTTTTTAATGCACAAAGCGATCGGCAATCAACTCACCTGTATGTTTATCGATCAGGGCTTTATGCGGAAGTATGAGCCGGAACGCCTGCTGAAATTATTTGAAGAGCAGTTCCATATTTCGGTGCAATATATTCAAGCTAGGGATCGGTTCCTCAAACAGGTGGAGGGGATTACGGATCCGGAGGAAAAACGAAAGCGAATAGGTCACGAATTTATTCAAGTTTTTGAGGAAGAATCCAACCGTTTAGGCCCCTTTGATTACCTGGCTCAGGGGACGCTTTACCCCGATGTTATTGAGTCTGCCGATACCAATGTGGATCCGAAAACAGGAGAGCGGGTTGCGGTTAAAATTAAAAGCCATCACAACGTGGGGGGCTTACCCAAAAACCTGCGCTTTAAGCTTATTGAACCCCTGCGCCGTTTATTTAAGGACGAAGTCCGCAAATTGGGTCGTGCCCTGGGCTTACCGGAAGAAATTGTCCAGCGGCAACCCTTCCCCGGCCCCGGTTTAGCCATCCGCATTTTAGGGGAAGTCACTGCCGAAAAATTGAATATTCTTCGGGATGCGGATTTCATTGTGCGCCAGGAAATTAACCGTCAGGGGTTTTACGAGGAGTTGTGGCAAGCCTTTGCCGTACTGCTCCCGGTGCGCAGTGTGGGGGTGATGGGGGATAAACGAACCTATGCCTACCCGATCGTGCTGCGGTTTGTGACGAGTGAAGATGGCATGACCGCTGACTGGGCTCAAGTTCCCTATAGCCTCCTGGAAACGATCGCTAATCGGATTGTCAATGAAGTGGAAGGGGTCAACCGAGTGGTGTATGACATTACCTCTAAACCCCCGGGAACGATCGAATGGGAGTAGGGGCTGCAGAAACCTTGGTCTAACGGCTCCAAGTCAGTACACTAGAATGGCTGTTGTGACAGCGCCCAGACTCTTACGCATTGCCAGTCTATGTCATCTGTTAACTTGAACGCTGAATTTGACGAGGAAATTGAGAAGCGGCGCAATTTTGCCATCATTTCTCACCCCGACGCAGGAAAAACCACCCTCACGGAAAAGCTATTGCTCTACGGAGGGGCCATTCAAGAAGCGGGGGCGGTCAAGGCCCGTCGGGCCCAACGGCAAGCCACCTCAGACTGGATGGAAATGGAAAAACAACGGGGGATTTCCATTACCTCTACAGTGCTTCAGTTCGATTACCAAGGCTGTCGCATTAACTTACTGGATACGCCAGGACACCAAGATTTTAGCGAAGATACCTATCGCACCCTGGCGGCCGCCGATAATGCGGTCATGCTCGAAGATGCGGCGAAGGGGCTAGAACCCCAAACCCGGAAGTTGTTTGAGGTCTGTCGTCTTCGTCAGATGCCCATTTTTACCTTTATGAATAAGCTCGATCGTCCCGGTCGGGAACCCTTGGAACTGCTGGATGAGTTGGAGCAGGAGTTGGGGTTAAAAACCTATGCGGTGAATTGGCCCATCGGCACTGGCGATCGCTTTAAGGGGATTTACGATCGTCACCAACGTAAGATTCACCTATTTGAACGAAGTGTAGGGGGCAAAAAACGAGCAGGAGAAACGATCGTTGATCTCGAAGATCCTGAGATTGAAACCTTACTGGAACCCGATCTTTATGCCCAATTATTAGAAGAATTGGAATTGCTGGAAGGGGTGGGCCACGAATTTGACCTGGCCGCCGTTCACAATGGCGATCTCAGTCCGGTCTTTTTTGGCAGTGCCATGAACAACTTTGGGGTAGAGCTATTTTTAGAGCATTTCCTCAACTATGCCCTTAAGCCCGTCGGTCGATCGAGCAGCCAAGGTTTGATTGATCCCCGCTACGAAGAATTTTCTGGATTTGTCTTTAAGCTTCAGGCCAACATGGATCCCAAACACCGCGATCGGGTGGCCTTTATCCGCGTCTGCTCGGGCCGGTTTGAAAAAGATATGGCCGTCACCCATGCCCGAACCGGCAAAACCATTCGCCTCTCGCGGCCGCAGAAACTCTTTGCCCAGGATCGAGACTCCATTGAGGAAGCCTTTGCGGGAGATGTGATTGGGCTCAATAATCCTGGTGCCTTTACGATCGGGGACACTATTTTCACGGGCAAGCGCCTAGAGTACGAAGGCATTCCTTGCTTTTCTCCGGAAATCTTTGCCCTCCTGCGGAACCCGAACCCCTCTAAATTTAAGCAATTTAACAAAGGGGTTTCCGAATTGCGGGAAGAAGGGGCCGTCCAAATTATGTACTCCGTGGACGAAGCCAAGCGGGATCCGATCCTGGCGGCGGTGGGACAACTGCAACTGGAAGTGGTCAAGTTTCGCCTAGAAAATGAGTATGGCGTGGAAACCTTAGTGGATCCGCTCCCCTATACCGTTGCCCGCTGGGTTGAAGACGGTTGGGAAAAACTGGAATCCCTAGGACGCTTGTTTAATACCCTAGTGGTTAAAGATAACTGGGGACGGCCCGTGTTGCTGTTCCGTAACGAGTGGAATGTGAATCAATTGCTGCAGGAACATCCTTCCCTCAACCTGAAAACGATCGCCCCTGTGGTGTCGGGTCAAGAACCGATTCAAGCGAATGTGCTCTGAGGGCGCGTCATCCCTTAAGTCCCGATCTCAGGGGAGGCAAACTCTGAAAAATGACCGCCGCCGCCCGATCGCAGACCCCTGGGGATCCTAAAAGGTGTTGAACCCGATCGTAATTGTCTAGCATCGCTTGACGATAGGCTGGATCTTGGAGGATGCGCAGAGCAGCGGCACAAATCCTTTCTGCAGTGACCTCCTCCTGCAATAACTCTGGGACGATCGGTTCCATCAGCACCAAATTGGGGGGAGACATAAAGGGAATGGAAAACCGTAAAATGTTGCGGGCAATCCAAGCCGTTACTGGGCTAACTCGATAACACACCACTTGCGGAATCCGTTGTAAGGCCAGTTCCAGGTTGACGGTGCCTGATTTGGTCAGGGCTAAATCCGCCGCCGCGATCGCCCAGGCGGAGTCTTCGGGCGTCACCTGCAAATTCAGGTCTAACCCTTGGAGAGCCGTGTGAATAAGGGGTTCAAACTGGGGTTGAGACAGGGGCAACCAAAACTTTGCCGTGGGGATCTGGGCCTGTATCTGTACCGCTGCTTCCAGCAAGATGGGCAGTAGGTAGTGGAGTTCTTGATAACGGGAGGCGGGTAACAAAACGATCGTAATGTCCGTCTCGCCAATGCCCAAGTGATGGCGAGCCTGTATCCGACTGGGTTTCGTGGCCAGGGTATCCAGGAGGGGATGACCCACCCAGGTCACCTTTGCACCTTGATGCTGGTAATAGTCCGCTTCTCCGGGAAAGATCGCTAAAATTTGATCCGCAAAATTAACGATCGTATTGGTATTGCGACTGTTTTCTGACCAGACCCATTCCTGAGGCGCAATATAGTAGAACAAGGGTAAGTCGGGAAAATGCCGACGCAGTTGTTTCCCCAGGGCAATATTCGGCCCCATATAATCAATCAGAATCACCGCATCCGGAGGGTTATGCCGCAGATACTGCTGAGCCTGACGCTGCAATTTCAAAGAGGGTAAAACATAGGGGAGCGACTCCCAAATCCCGATGGAACCAATTTCCACCGTCTTGCCCAGGAGGTGAACCCCCGCCGCTGCCATCCGATCGCCTCCCATGCCGCAGATCTCCAGGGAAAGGCCTTGGGCTTGAGCAGTCCGATACAGACCTTGGGCCAATAAACTGCCCTGGAGATCCCCGGATACTTCACCGGTATGCATAAAAATTCGACGAACGGAATCAGGAGACATGAGCGCAAGAGATAGGACAGGTTTAGACTGGATGGGCTTGCGGAGACCCCTCCCTAATTTTGCAACGTTGCTGAGGTGCCCGCCCCCCGCAAGAGAAGGGCGAGGCTCAAGGTTGAGCCGGGAAGGTCACTGCCCACAGTGACGCGCCCCATATTAACGGGTGGAAGTACATTTGTAGTTTCAAGGCTCCAAAATCCCTCTAAATCCTTATTTATAGTAGATTAAGCAGCATCTCTTATCCTTTTCTGCTTCATGGCAAACTTACCCCTGTTGCGTCTTTTTGACTACACCACATCCCATCGAACACAGGTCTATCAAGCCATTGCCTGCTCCATTCTCAACAAAATTTTTGACCTGGCTCCTCCCGTTCTGATTGGGATGGCGGTAGATGTGGTGGTGCAACAACAGGATTCTTGGATTGCCTCCTGGGGGTTTACCACGATCGCCTCCCAACTAGGGATTCTGTCCGTCTTGACTTTGCTGATCTGGACGGGGGAATCCATTTTCCAGTACGCCTACGATCGCCTCTGGCGTAGCTTGGCTCAACTCACTCAACATGAACTGCGGTTGGATGCCTATAGCCATTTGCAAGAGTTAGAGATGGGCTTTTTTGAAGAACGCAGTACGGGACAACTGCTGGCGGTGCTCAATGATGACATTAACCAGTTAGAGCGTTTTCTCGATCGGGGAGCTAACGAAATCCTCCAGGTGACTACCACCGTCATTATTGTGGGGGGAGCCTTTTTTCTCCTCGCGCCGGGGGTTGCCTGGATGGCCATGTTGCCCATGCCCTTTATTGTCTGGGGGTCGTTTTGGTTTCAAGGCCACTTGGCTCCCCGGTACAGTGATGTGCGGGACAAGGCGGGCTATATCAATATGCGCCTGGCCAATAACCTGACGGGGATGGCCACTATTAAAAGCTTTACCGCTGAAGCCTATGAGCGGGATCGGGTGGAGGTGGATAGCGAAGCCTATCGTCGCAGTAATGCCAAAGCGATCGCCTTGAGTGCAGCCTTTATTCCCTTAATTCGGGTGTTCATTCTCGTGGGGTTTACTGCAACTCTCTTTTTTGGCGGTCTAGCCACCGTGGAAGGTCAGATGGCGGTGGGCACCTACAGCGTCTTAGTCTTCATCACCCAGCGACTCCTTTGGCCCTTAACCCGTTTAGGGGAAACTTTGGACCAGTACCAGCGGGCTATGGCTTCCACCCAGCGCGTTCTCAACCTCTTAGGCACCCCCATTACAATTCGGACGGGGGCCCGATCGTTACCGGTGGAGACAGTGCAGGGATCCGTCAGTTTTGAAAATATTACCTTTGCCTATCCTGGACGACAGCCCGCCTTAAAAAATCTCTCCCTGAAGGTGCTACCGGGCGAAACCATTGGCGTGGTGGGAGCCACCGGCTCGGGTAAAAGTACCTTAGTGAAACTGTTGCTGCGGTTTTATGAGGTACAGGAGGGGGAAATTCGCATTGATGGTCTGGAGATCCGCGACTTAAAACTTCGGGATCTGCGCCATTGTATTGCCTGGGTCAGTCAGGATGTCTTTCTCTTTCATGGCACCGTGGCGGAAAATATTGCCTACGGGAGTTTTGACGCAGGCCAAAGCGAGATTCAGCACGCAGCGGAATTGGCGGAAGCCCACGAGTTTATCCAACAACTGCCCCAAGGGTACAATACGATCGTAGGGGAGCGGGGACAAAAACTATCCGGGGGACAACGCCAGCGCTTAGCCATTGCCCGCGCCATTCTTAAAAACCCACCGATTCTGATTTTAGATGAAGCCACCTCCGCTGTAGATAATGAAACAGAAGCCGCGATTCAACGATCGCTGCAACACATTACCCAAGACCGCACAACGATCGCTATTGCCCATCGGTTGTCTACCATTCGTCATGCCCACCGTATTTATGTGATGGAACAGGGGCAAGTGGTGGAAGAGGGACAACACGAGCAATTATTAGCCTTGCAGGGCGTGTATGCGAACCTTTGGAATATTCAGTCTGGAGAGCGAAATTTGATTGCCGGGAGAACCTGAATGAATCACCAAGACGGCTACGAAAAGTTGCTGAATGCGCTCCCCATTGGTGTCCTGGATTTAGATCATACCGCTCGCATTCAGTATGCTAACCCGAAAGCCCAAAAGATTTTAGGGCGAACGTGGCCCGATCTGGCCGATTGTAACTGGCCAGATTTAGTCTATGGTGAAGACGCTGAGCGGGTGATTCGTGCCTGGAATCAAGCCCTTAAATTATCTGCGCCCCTGAGTTGTTTCTATCGCATTTTTCAGCCGAACCAAGAGATTATCCCCATCTACATGAAGGCGGATCCCCAAGCGGTGGATTGCTCCCAACCCCTGCGGTATGCCGGTTATATTCAGGAGGTTAGGGATCCGCACAGCTTAGACGAAAAACCCAACAGAGAAATTGAAACCGAGCTGCAACAAAGTGAACAACGGTATCAACTACTAGCGGAATCAGTTCCCATTGGCATCTATCATAATAATGCTGAGGGAAACTGTATTTATATTAATCGGAAAACCTGTGAAATTCTTGATATTGATTTTGAAAACTGCTTAGGTCAGGGGTGGGCCGATCGTTTACACCCGGATGATGCGGAGAGAATGCTCAACTCCTGGCAGGAAGCCTTTCAACGTAAAGATAAATGGCAAGATCAGTATCGCTTTGTCCATCGGGATGGCACCGTTGTGTGGGTGTTAGCCCAATGCATTTTTACCTTTAATGAGCAGGGAGAAAATACCGGATCTATTGGTGCCCTGACGGATATTAGCCATCAGAAGCAGTTAGAAGAAAAGCTGGCGGAAGCCAATGCAAGACTACAGCAAATGGCCCATATTGATGGACTGACGGAAATTCCCAACCGTCGCTATTTTGATAACACCCTGGCGCAAGAGTGGCAGCGCCTCAAACGAGAGGGACAAACGATCGCTTTATTGATGATTGATATTGATTACTTTAAACCCTATAACGATACCTATGGTCACCTCCAGGGCGATCGTATTCTCAAAACCGTTGCCCACACCCTGCGTCGTCTCGTGCATCGTCCCGCCGATTTTGTGGCCCGGTATGGTGGGGAGGAATTTGCCTGTGTTTTACCCGCCACCACGGTAGAGGGAGCCCAGAAAATTGCCCAGGATATTCAAGCGGAAATCGATCGTCTTGCTATTCCCCACCAAGCCTCAGAGATCAGTCCTATTCTCACCCTCAGTATTGGCATTGGCTGCCAAACCCCCACCAGCCATCAGTCTCCCCATACTTTAATTGAGATTGCCGATCAAGCCCTGTACCACGCTAAACGACAGGGACGGAATCGCATTGTGCTCTACGGGTAGATTCTCCCCGGTGGACTAAGCTAGATCAGTTTTTATTCGGCTTTAAAGCGATAAAGTAAGGGAATCTGGGAGTTCAACTATGCTCCACCTGAAGGAGAGCATCCCCCTGCATTCAGCGCCCAACTAGTTTTGAGAGAGGAGAGATTCTATGGCCACGGGTACCCTAGAAGCCCCCAGTCGCGTAACGGCTAAAGTTACAAACAAATATCCTAATTACAAGGTCATTGTCCTCGATGACGACTTCAACACCTTTGAACATGTGGCCCGGTGCTTAATGAAGTACATTCCCCAGATGACGGAGCAGCTAGCCTGGGAATTGACCAATCAAGTGCATTATGAAGGGTTAGCGATCGTTTGGGTGGGGCCCCAGGAACAAGCTGAACTCTATCACGAACAACTGAAAGCAGAAGGGTTAACCATGGCCCCCCTAGAATCCTCTGGCTAGGGGATTGACCTCAGGGATCCAAGGATCGTCAAGATTCTGGACTGAAGGGATGACGCGCCCTAGTCTCCCTAAAAGCCATCCCAAGGACTAACCTCAATCACGCCTTTGGGGGTGAAGACGGCTCGAAAGGCGGCGGAACCGCCGGATGCTACGGGCTCATTCACCTTGAGCCCCTCAAACCCCAGTTCTGAGACGTATTGCCCTGCACCGGTAGAAGCGGGTGCAAAATTGAGAATGCGTCCCGCTTCATCGACTTCAAACCGAAAAATTACAGAATTATCAAAGCTGGGGGAAATCGTCCACTGCTTATCGAGTTGACTCCGCAACTGGTCATTGAGGGTCTTGAGCTGATTGGGATCGGTAATCTCTTCACCCTGCTCCAACTGCGGCGAGGTGGGGTTAGGTACAGGGGCGGCAGAGGGCGATGCCGTGACACTTGCAATGGGAGAGGGTACCGGGGTAGTTTCCTCGGCAAGGGGTACGATCGGGTCGTCGGGGAAGCCGTGCCAGGGATTGACTTCAATACGGCCTTGCGGGGTTAACACCACCTTAAAGTCGATGAGGTTTTCGCTACTGCCCTCCGGTGCAATGCTCAATAATTCGGGCAGGGGGGTGTTGTTTTCGTAGCGGGCAGAGCGATCGTTGTCTGGGCGGTAGCCTCGAATTTGTCCTTCGGCATTGACGCTGACCCGATAGGTTAAATTCTCACTGTAGGTGGGTGCTTCTGTCCAGGTGGCATCAATCTGATCGTAGATTTTGCTGTTGAGCGCTAATAAGGTTTCCCGGGTATTAATGGGAGCATTTTCAGTTTCAGAACTAGGGGGGGAATTTGCCGCTGTTTCCGCATCATTTTGCGGAGAGGAGGAGGTTTCCTCTTGTCCCGGTAAGGTGGGATCAACTAAGGGACGCTGAATTTCGGGAACCGGCGCAAAGAAAAAGAGCGCAGCGGCAGTGGCTAAGCTGGCCATCCCGATCGTGGGGGCAGCGGCTCGTTGAATCAGGGGTTGATGCTCCGCTACATCACCACGGCTGAGGGGGTTTAACGGTAAGGTCAGCTGGGGCAAGGTCAGGGGATCCGCCAAGAGTTGATCCAATGCTTCCACCAGATCAAAAAATTGGACGGTGTTCAAGGTGATGCGGCGGCTCGGTTCCGTCACCGTCGGGTTAGCAGCTTGGGGGGGAATATCGTAAACTTGTAACTCATGCTGACCCGGGGCTAAGACACGAATTTGAATCGGAGAAGCCACGGCTTGACATTGAGGATGGGGCACGCCACTGAGACACTGTTGAGCATAGTGACTCACCGCTGCCATTAAGCTGGTGAGGAAATCAATTCCCCCGGACAAGGGATCCGTTTCTCCAGATAAATAACAGTCTAAATTCATCAGCACCCCTAGGCGTTGAGAATAGCCGACCTCGCCCGTGGTATCGGCCAAGCCATCCACTAAGAGGGTGCAATTGGGCAAGTTATAGCGTCGTTGTAGCTGCATTACAGTTCACCATCAAACAAACTAACCCAAAACCGTTGTGTGCCCGCGGTTCCCGTACAAAATAACAGTTGTTTTAAGATCCCCAGCGCCAACTCGTTCAGCTTGTCGTCATCGCTATAGACCATGACAGCGGCTCGCTTAGGGTTCATCCGCGATCGAAAATGGGCTCTAAATCGTTCTAAATAGTCTGCTAGACGGAAATGATGCTGAGGAGAAAGCCCTTTTTCCTCTAGTTTTTGATAGGCCAAGAGCAACTCTCGAATAGGTACCGTGAGGCGACGGGCGAGGTTACAAGCGATCGCCACCATGGCCTTGGCTTCTGGCTGAGTGAGGGGAATCCGCTGAGTATAGCGGCGCAGGGGATTGGTACTGCGCAACTGCCAGAGATAAACGCGATGTTTCAAAATGGGCTTCAAATCCAGTTCTTGAGCCACCAAAAGAATGGCCTCTGATCCACCCAAATCCAGCGCTTCGATCGCCAGGAGAAGGAGATCAATTTGCTGGCGGGCCCGCCGTGGACAGGAATGACCCCGCAAGGGCATGTCGGGTAAACTGCTCAAGACAGAGGGAATGGGAGTACCTGAAGGCGTTGACACAGAAGGTGGGGCAGTAACAGAAGCATTCATAGTCAAAAGAGACCGTTAGCAAGTCGCAGGCAGCAGATTTTACCATGCGTTCCCTACTCTACCATTCCCGTCTGGTTCTGGTCACCTTTACCGGGAGAACTTCAAGGTAGGAAATTTCCCAAAGTGTGAGCATTGATGGGGAGGTCTGGAGCAGAAAGCAATGGTGTTAAAGTTTGACGGATTGGAGGGCTGCGCGAGGATTGTAATTGCGAATTGAGCGGACTTTTTCGTAGGCTTTACGCTCCGCATCCGTCAAGCTCTTGGGGGGGGTAATGGAAATTTTGACCATTTGATCTCCCCGTTTTCCTTTTTTCGGCCAGCCCTTGCCCCGCAGCCGTAGAGACTGTCCCGATCGCACTCCGGGGGGAACCTGAACGCTGACGGCCCCATCTGGGGTTGGCACCTCGATCGTTGTGCCCAGTACCGCCTCATCCGGGGCAATGGGAACCTCGCAGAGCAGGTTATCTTCTTCGAGCTGGAAAAAATCGTGGGGTTTGAGATCAATGACCAAGTACAGATCCCCCCGCACCGATTGGTAAGGATGCATTTGCCCCTTGCCTTTTAAGCGAACCCGACTGCCGGGCCGCACACCAGCGGGAATTTTGACCTCGATGGTTTCGCCTCCCACATTGAGTCGCTTTTGCACTCCATGAAAGGCCTCGGCAAAGGTCAGGGTTAAATTGGTCTCTCGATCGAGAGTGGTGCGATTATGACTCGCTGTACCTGGTGGGTTAAAGCCGCCAAAGCCCCCGAAACCGCTACTAGAGGTCGCACCGGGCCGATAACCATAAGCACTGCCCGCATTCCGTCCCAGCAGTTCATTAATAAACTCTTCAAAACTGGTGAAATCGGAAAAGCCAAAGTCTTCAACGCCTCCCCGAGGGGCTCCAGTACCCGGTTGTCCCATCTGTTTCCAGTACTGGCCAAACTGATCGTATTTACGGCGCTTGTCCGCATCCGACAAGACCTCGTAAGCCTCGTTAATTTCCTTAAAACGAGTTTCTGCCGTCTTATTATTGGGGTTTAGATCGGGGTGATATTGCCGGGCTAAACGTCGGAAAGACTTTTTAATTTCGTCGGCATCGGCTGATCGGGCTACCCCCAGAATTTCATAATAATCTTTGAAATCGGTCGCCGCCATGAGCCCCGCCTCTCCTTGTGGTGCAAAATGACTAAAGTTCTTTTAAGAATAAACCCCATTGTGCCATGGTGGAGTATGGATCCAAGTTCGTATAACCGCTCTCAGGCTATTCGGTTGAGCCTGGGCAGTGTCCAGAAAGCCCAGATCTACGGGGTCTGGAGATCTTGCGGCGGGATTGTCCCTGCCGTAGGATAGGCCTTGCTGTCCGGTCAGAGTATGGCGATGCCCTGAATCCACAGCCCTACCGATATTCTCTTTTGCCGAATCTCACCATGAGTATGCCCCCAGCCTGGGTTGATTTGCGACGCTACGATCAATCCCACTTCGATCGCGGTCGATCGGGTTGGGTGATTTTACTGTGGTGGTTTATTCAGGCGGTCTGTTTTCCGTTGACCCTCCATAACCTCCATGGCCCTCGCTGTTGGCTATTGCGGTGCTTTGGAGCCAAGATTGGCCAGGGGGTGGTGATTCGTCCCTCGGCTCGGTTTACTTATCCCTGGAAGGTGGAAATTGGGGATTATAGTTGGATTGGGGATAATGTGGAGTTTTATAGTCTCGATCGCATTTGTGTCGGCAGTCATGCGGTCATTTCCCAAGGGAGCTATCTCTGTACGGGTAGCCACGATATTGAGGATCCAGATTTTCGCTTAATGACGGCCCCCATTGTGATTGAAAATGGAGTGTGGGTGGCTACGGATTGTTTTATTGCCCCTGGCGTAACGATCGGGGCGAATAGTGTGGTGGGGGTTCGTAGTACGGTCTTAAAAAGTTTACCCCCAGGGCATCTTTGCTATGGCACTCCCTGTAGTCCTAAAATGCCCCGGGTCATGAAGAAGCGATCGTCATAAAGAAGACCTGGAGAGAAGACCTGAAGAAACGATCGACTTATGGGCACTTCAGATTAATTGAGGTTCCAGACAAACTCCATTTGTTTTGCGGTCTTTTCCGCTAACGCCATCCCTCCAAGCTTGCTGACTAAATAAAGACTCATATCAATACCTGAGGATATGCCTCCAGAGGTAATGATATTTTCTGCCTCCACCCACCGCTGATTTTCGAGCACCTGTAACTCAGGGTACTTGTTCCGAAGGTCGGGAATATCTTCCCAATGTGTTGTTACCTTTTGATTAGACAGGATTCCAGCCTCAGCGAGGATAAATACGCCGGTACAAACGGACGCAACAAGCTGTGCTTTTTCTGACGTTTCTTTAACCCAACTTAACACTCGCTGCTTTCTCATTTCATCGGTATGGACACCACCGACAATGATCAAGAGATCAATGGTTGGATGCGTGGAGAATCCATAGTATGGTTTGACCTGATAACCACCGCGAGCAGTCACCATATTGCCGTGTTCGCTCACCAGAAATACATTGAATATATTTGGCGGATCTGAAAGTCTTGAAGCGGTTGAGAAAACCTCAAACGGCCCGGAAAAATCCAGGACTTCAGCTTGATCGTAAATGTAAATTCCGATATTCATACAGCAATCCTATTAACGGAGTGTAGTGAAATGTCTAACGAAAATATGGCCGATCGTTCTTCTGAGGAATCCCCTGTAGAAGCAGACTGGGCCACTACTGTAGAGCAGTCTGTCCGGGGCGATCGGGAATTTTCCTTAGCGGAGGTGATTGGCCGAGAAGCGGGGGATTTCCTTAAGGGGGAATCTCCAATTCCACCCCTAGATCAGGCTAAGCATGAAATTGAAGTCTTTATCGAACACTATCTTGCGGATCCCGAAGACTGTCTCCGACTCATTTTATACAACTGGATTGACGATGAAGCCCGCTTAAACCGCCATATTGCCCAGCCCTTGGGGGCGCTGCGGGAACAACTGAATGAAATCTTAAACCATCCCCACTTACTGTATGAACTGGTGCGTCAAGTGGATGTGAAGTGGGGACAGATCAATCAGGAACGCCCCCATTTTCAGCGTCCCGGTCAGAAACCCGATTCGGAGGATGTCTATAGCCATGAATCCGTTGGGGAAGCCCTTCGGCAGTTACTGAACCAGGTCAACGATCGCTTATCCCCGTAAGCGGCTCATCCCCATAAACCAAGACTTTTTCACAAACCTTTTAGGGAGAGCAGTTCCATTCGTTCCATTCATTACTGATGCGAA
>JBMTZC010000006.1:0-30801 GCA_049455215.1 Prochlorotrichaceae cyanobacterium | reverse complement strand
AAGCCGTCCTCCGCTTCGCTAAAGGACGGGGTTTCTACCCATTTTTCTGATGAATTGCCATGGCTCAGCGGTATGTTAGGATTCAAACCGGTGACGGACAGGTACATTATGGTCTGTTACAGCTTAATCGTGAAGTTGAAATACTCAGTGCAGCACCGTGGCTAGAGGGCAAGTCTGTGGGTACAGTGCTGGATCCCGATCGCTATCAGCTCTTGGCCCCGTGTACACCGTCAAAAATTGTAGCGGTGGGTAAAAACTATGCGGCCCATGCCGCAGAAATGGGTGGAGAAGTGCCTGCGGAGCCTTTAATTTTTCTGAAACCCTCTAGTGCGATCATTGCCGATCAAAGTCCGATTTTTTATCCCCCTCAATCTCAGCGGGTGGATTACGACGGTGAACTGGCGATCGTCATTGGCGAAACCTGTCGGGATTGTTCTCCTCTCGAAGCTCAAACCAAAATCTGGGGGTACACCATTGCTAATGATGTGACCGCCCGAGATTTACAGAAATCTGATGCCACTTGGGCACGGGGTAAGGGATTTGATACTTTTTGTCCCTTAGGTCCCTGGATTGTTCGGGAAGTGGCTCCCGGTGCATTGCTGCAAACCTTTTTAAATGACGATCGTCAACCGGTTCAGTCTGCTCCCATTGATCAGATGGTCTTTAGCCCGGAAACGATCGTCTCTTATATCAGCCATATTATGACGCTTCTGCCTGGTGATGTTATTCTCACCGGCACGCCGGAAGGCATTGGCCCTGTTCAAGTTGGGGATACCATTCATGTGGAAATTGAAGGGATTGGCCGGATCAGCAACCCCGTTCAAGCGCGTCGGTTGAATAGGGACGAAGAGAACGAAGAGTAAATAACGGATTTGTTCAGACGGGGGAAGGTACACCGTACCCCAAAACCTTGACCATTCCAGAAAGTTCTATGACCTATTACGTGATCTACGATGGCGACTGTAACCTCTGTGTGACCTTTACCCAATTGCTAGCACAGTTTGATCAGGGGCAATTGTTTAATTATGCCCGTATGCAGGATGAGATGACCCTTGCGCATTTTGGTATTACCCCCGCAGAGTGCGAGGCGGGAGTCATTTTGCTGAATAGTCATGACTGGGGAAATCGTTGGCAGGGTACCGCAGCGATCGAAGAAATTGCGAACCTCTTGCCCATGGGAGATGCCTTGATTGCTGCGTATCGGGCGCTGCCAGGTCTCAAGTGGATGGGCGATCGAGCCTATGCCCAAATCCGTGATCACCGTTACGAGTGGTTTGGTTGCCGCACGAAGCCCCATGACACCCCTTACCCGGTTCGGCCTTGCTCTCCGTCCTGAAGGTTCTGAAAATCGATCGAAACCCTGATGTCGGCCCGTTGTTACAAAAATTCACAAAACCGAGGATATACGGATCTAACGCTTCTGCTGAGGACATGCAGGATAATTAGGTGGCAGGCATCCCTCTGCCATAAAGATCCCAAAGAGCCCCTAAAGGATCGATCCCTAGTGGTTATTCAGCCCGAAAGCCATGATCCTGATAAATCTAAAGGAAATATTACGAAACTGGGAAATATTGCAAAAAGCTGCGATTCTTTAAGTATTGAAACGGAGTCAGCTTAATAAAGACTCTGAAGACTAAAAACTTTATATAACTTCACTATTTGGAAGCGGGACAAAAGCACTCATAGCTGGCTGTCCCGCTTCCCTTTTTAAAGCACTGATTTGAGGCACCGATTGGGTTTGTCCGGAATTTCAGGATGGGATCACACGCCTCCCCTGATAGTGTCCCTTGGGCAGGTGAGAGCTAACACAGTCAAAGAGCGGTAGATCGGGGATATTAGGTAGGGTATCAGTTGTGCTTTTCCCTACCGCTGAGGATTTTTTATGGTACTCCACCAGCCGTCTGCAAATCCCTACCAAAACTGGATTAATCCTGACCTTCCGGATCTTGTTCGCTTTGCTCGCCAGAAAGAACTCCAAGAAATGGAAGCCAATGGCCTTGATCTGGAGGATTTAACCCCCTGGCAAAATCCCTGTCTGCATCCCTTTATGGCATCACCTCGGGAGTCTCAGGACAGCTTGCCTGAGTTAGTTCGCTTTGCCCGTGAGCGGGAAGACGTTTTACCAAAGCGATCGTTACCGGAAGATTATCTGACCCCGTGGGATGGTCTGAGCCATTATGAAAATCTTTATCTTTGCCCCCATGCGGAGCCCTTAATGCCCTTGCGGGGAAGAGACTTTGATGTGATGGTGCGCTTTTTTAATGATGATGGGGTAGCAGAGATTCTCGAGGCTAAGTAAGAGCTTGCTCAGCATCCTTGGTAGGGGAGGAAAAGCTTACAAGCTTTAGCTGTCGGACTCTTCTAGGGCCTCTGCCCCCCGATAATATTGGTGGTAACCATAGGAATAGTAGTAATAATCGTAGTAGCGTGATCCCGGATTTTGTTTAACCGCATTGACCACTACCCCTAAGAGCGGTGCGCGTCCAGTTTTAATGTTTTCTAGCGATCGTTTCAGGGCCCCGCGATCGGTTTGTCCTAAGCCTACAACTAACATCAGACCATCGCAGAGGTTACTCAAGAGACTAGCGTCTGATAATCCTAATAAGGGCGGGGTATCGTAAATCACGAGATCATAGGAAGACTGCAGGGTTTGGTTGAGCCGCTTCATCGTTTCAGAAGACAGCAGGCGAGAGGGATCCGGGGGGCGTTGACCGGAGGTGAGCACCCACAGGTTGTCTTCTAATCCTGAGGGTTGGATGACGTTATCGATCGGTATGTCTCCATTGGTAATGAGGTTTGCCAGACCTTGACCGTTGAAGAGGGATAAACGACGGTGTAACTTAGGACGACGTAAGTCGGCATCCACCAGCAAAACCCGCTGTCCCATGGCTGCTGCTGCTTTGGCCAAATGCAGGGAAACCGTGGATTTGCCGTCTGCAGGCATTGCCGAACTGATCACTAAACTGCGAATGGGAGAATCTGCCCCCATGAGCCGGAGATTAATGGCTAAACTCCGTACCGCTTCCGTTAACAGCTTAGAGAGTCCTTCCGTTTGCGTTTGTTTACGCTCAATTGCGTTCTGAGCGTCAGCTAGTTCAGGGCTAAAGGGAATAACCCCCAACATCGGAGCTTTAATATCTTCTTGGAGTTGGTCAATGCTATGGAAGACATTATCAAGACGATCGATGAGCAGGGCTGTGCCGACCCCTAAGACTAGACCGAGCATTACCCCAGAAAAGAGGTTTCGGGAGACATTGGGGGAAATAGGACGATTAGAGGTTTGGGGCGCTACTAGCAGTTGCCAAGGAATTTCTTTTTGAGCCGATTCCAATTGCAGTGATTCCCGAGCGGCAAGGAGACGATTTAAGCTTTGACGGGCAACTTCTAATTCCTGTTGGAGTTCATTAAACACCCGTGACAAAGCGGGCATTTGGCGAATTTGAGCCTGGAGTTGGGCCCCCTGGCTTTGAATCCGAGATTGCTGATCCTGTAAGTTGCTAATGATTTGAGCAGCTTCGTTTAATTTCATATTCAACGCTGACTCTGCCCCTTGGTTGAGTAAAGGCAACAGATTATTGCGCTGACGCTCGAGTGCTTGAATTTCCAAACTGGTTTCTCGGGAACGGGCTAATTCCAGGGCGATTTGATTCTCAACGGCCTGAACCTGAGATAACTGTTGTTGGTAAATGGAATCATTGCGGAGTGCGATCGTTGCGCCGGGAACATTTTGTAAACCTTGATATTGAGACTCTGCTTGGACTAATTGATGATCAATTTCTAAAAGGGATTGGGAGAGTTGAGACAACTGAACCGTTAATTCCTGAGTCCGTAGTTGTGGGTCGATAAAATTATAATTCTGTTGTAAGTCTTGAATCATTTGTTGCAGCGCATTTACCCGTTGCCGCATTTCAGGTAACTGCTCTTCAACAAAGCTAATTCCTTGTCTGAGAGAGGTTTGACGTTCTTTTAAGCTGTAATCTAGATAACCCTGTGCCACATGCTCTAAAACGCTTTGAATTTGTGACTGATTAGAATTTCGATATTTAATCTCTAAAATCTTGGTGTCATTGAGCCGACTAATCAATAAGCTTGAGGTGAGATTGCCGATCGTCACTTGAGGATATTCGACTTGGATTTCTTTAAGAATAGTTTGGAGAATTTCGGGACTCTGTAAAACTTGAATTTGAGTAGCATAATCCAATTCGCTTTGATTTTGAGTAATCAGTTGGGAAATCGGTGGATCAGATGACACGGCTTCGACGAGAATCCGAAAAGATCCTTCGTAAATTGGGGTTTGCATTAAGGTTCGTGTCCAGGCCCCAAAGGAGACGATCGTTGCTACGCCAAGGAATATGAAGGCTCTGCGTCTGAGAGTGTTAAGCAGACCAATGAGATCAAAATCTGCAGCCTCTTCCTGGGACGGATAGCTCCATGGGGAGAGGGGAATCATTTGCAAGGGCTGGGGAGTTTGACCATTACCATTGCGATAACCATTACCATTTGGGGCTTGAGTTGGGGCTGCCAACGGGCTGGGGGAGTGGGGAGAAGTGTCCATGGCGTAATAACTTCAATGGATTGATAAAAGGGCTATCGATGTCAGGCGATCGGGGTTGAGCAGGGGCTAAAAGAGGAGGTTTACAAAGGGAATAACCCGGAGAATATTACCCAAGAATCCTAAGGTCCCTTCCCGTAGGGCGCTTCCCTTAGAGCGATCGAGGACAATGACATCCTTATCGCGCAAAATTGGATTATTCGTCTCATTTACATCGGCGGCGATCGGCACCTCCAGCACCCGTTGCTCTACGCTGCCATTGGGGTGGAGACGAATCAGGTTGACGGTGCGGCTTTCGCGGCGATCGTTAAAGCCTCCAGCCGCTAAAATCACCTGATTGAGGGACGTATTCGGCGACACTTTGAGGGATCCTTGGCTATCTGTGGCACTGCCCACCACCGTGACCTCGATCGCATTGGGGGCAATATTGGCCGTGGCAATTTGATTCAACTCTTCAATACTTAAGGACTCCGCCTGGGGAATTACCACCCGATCGCCATCGCGAAGGCTAATATCCTGATCTAAATCCCCGTTTTGTAAGAGATCCCACAAGTTAAGGACTAACTCCTGAGGATTGCCATTGCCCTGGGAGCGATAAACCTTGACCTGGCGCAAATCCGCATCGGGGTTAATGCCTCCTGCTTCTTGGAGTGCTTGGGTCACACTGGGCACCGCAGCCCCTCCACTGGGGGAAAGACGATAGACTCCCGGACGACTCACTGCCCCCGTCACCGCAATGCGGAGCGATCGGGGGGACACCAGAACAACACTAGTGGCGGGTTGCTGATAATACCGAGCGTAACGCCCATAAATGAGGGATTCTGCTTCTGCCAAGGTCATTCCCTCCACTACCATGCGACCGGCCCGAGGCAGGTTCAGACTGCCATCCACCAGGACTTGATATGCTTGGCTGTACTGAGGTAACCCAAACACCTCGATGAAAACCCGATCGCCGGCTCCCAACCGATAGGTTTGATCCACGGCAGCGGGATTGGGGAAGGCGTTGTCCAAGAGATTGCGTTCCCCAGAGACTTCCGGAGGCAGTTGAGCAGAACTGGGCTCTGCCGCAAATTCAGGGGAGAGGCGTTCCACCGGCTGGAAATGCCCCTGGGACTCTAAGCTTTGCGGCTCCACTGAGACTGGGGGCAGGGGGGCTAAGAGGGGATCTGGTAGGGGCAATTTGGCCGCTACTAAGACCGGATTTTGAGGTTGAGAGGACTGAGACTCTACGATTTGATCCGGTGGGGAAATGGTTTGGGCGGTGGCATGATTTGCCGCATCATTCGATCGGGTTGCGGCGGTTTCTAGCGGTTGTTGTGGGGAACTGGCTAGGGAATCAGAGGTCAGGGGGGCGGCAGTCGCTGGGACTGTATCTGAAACTTGCTGAACTGAGGCGGGTTGCCTGGGGCTTGGGGCTGAAGAAGAAGTCAATTCCGCCGTGATGGTTTGGGCAGGGGGAATAAACGCCAAATGTTTGCCCTGTTCCGTGAGGCGCAAGGCATGGTAAAGCAAGGCGATCGTTTCGGCCCGCGTGACCGGTTGGCTGAGTTCATCTAAAGGGCTTAGTTGGGTTGATGTTGCCTCTGGATCGTTGACTGGGCTGGCTTCCCACGCCTGCAACAGCGCATTGTGTTGTTTAGAACTGGGTAAATCTAAACCGGAAACGATCGCGCCCCAGGTGACTAAACGGGAGGCGGGGCGATCGGGATTGAAAGAGAGCGTTCCTGCCGCATCTGGAAAAAAGCCCATTCTAACGGCTCGATTGATACTCGCCGCAGCCCAATGGCTAGGAGGAACATCTCTCATTGCCACCGTATCTTCTTCAATTTCGGGACGAGGTAACGATCGTTGAAGGAGATCCGCCAATTCTGCACGGGTAATGGGCCGATCGGGTTCAAAATCACCATTCGGAAGCCCCTGGATGATGCCCATACTCGCCAACGCATTGACATAGGGCTGACTCCAATGCTGTTCAACATCAAGCCAATGGGTCGAGACTGGCTGAGGCGCAGCAGAACTCACGGTTTGATACGCGAGGGTACGAGAAACCGCAGACTGGACTAAATCCGACCCAACTTGAACGGGGCGTAGCGGTGTCCGCACCGGGCGCAGGGGAGGAGGCGCGGCTAACGGTTTCGGTAAGGCTAAGTCCGGGCTAGCGGAGGGGCTTGAGCGATCCACAATCGGCTTGAGCGCGTCCGGAATAATTGCGGGAGGAGCAAGACTGGGAGAAAATTGGGCTTGGGCTGGGGGCAAGATCTCTGGAGGCAGTTGTTCCGGCAGGAGCACAGTCTCCAAGGGAGATAGATCTTGAGGCAGGGGATTGCCCTCCGGTGACTGGTCGAGATCGTCATCCTCCGGAGGAGATTGTAAGGGTTGAGACGATAAAAGACTGTTGAACTGCCCCGCAAGGAATGCTGTTAAGCTCAAGGCAAGAAGTGTGGGGGCTGTGGCCGGAAACCGCAGTGCTTTAATCAAAAATTGAAAATTGCTCACCATAATCCTGCAGGGGTTAGAAGCTAGGCAGAGTGGTTCAGAGAAAGATAGACGGATTCCAAGCGTCTCAAAGTGATTGGAACCTCTTCTGTACGACTCTTCTTCTCTAAGCACTTCAAGGGAGGTTCTTGGGATCCGGATAGTCCTATAGACCACAAGAAGACCCCTTTGCTAGCGCGCCTTCATCGATCCTCTGTATCGGAATTAAAAGGTTGTAACAGTCAACACCATGGAAACGATCGCTATGGCAGTGAAAACTCTTTGACGATTGTGGGATGGGTGGATGGCCAGAAACGCTTGAAATCCCTGCCCAAAAAACTTGTCTCTCTTGTATTGACTTTCGTTTGCGCTCAGATTGCCAATTTAGATGCAATACATCCTGTCCTGAATGATACCTCGCCCTGATTTGCCTACCGTATTGGTCTAAGGCATAAGGAAGACATGACATTTTTCTAGATTTGGATCGGATCAGGGGGTAAGAAACGTTTAGAATTTTGATGCTGTCATCGTTCTGTGAGTCTAGCCTTGAATACTCCCGGTTCTGCCCCTGCGTCCACGGCTCAAACTTGGAGCCAACGTTTTGAATCGACCCTCCATCCAGCGATCGTTCGGTTTAATGCCAGTATTGGTTTTGATATTGCCTTAATTGAGTACGATCTCACGGGGTCTCAAGCCCATGCCAAAATGTTGGCAAAAACAGGCATTATTACACCCGAGGAAGGGGAAACCCTGGTGCAGGGGTTAGAACAAATTCGCAGTGAATATCGAGCGGGTAATTTTAACCCTGGGCTAGAGGATGAAGATGTTCACTTTGCGGTGGAGCGTCGCCTCACTGCCCTGGTGGGTGATGTCGGTAAAAAGTTGCATACCGCTCGTTCCCGCAATGATCAGGTGGGCACCGATACTCGTCTTTACCTGCGGGCCCAAATTGATGGGATTCGGGAACGGGTGCGGGCTTTCCAAAGCATTTTAATTAGCTTGGCTGAGCAACATGTGGAGACCTTAATTCCCGGTTATACCCATTTGCAACGAGCCCAGCCCGTCAGCTTGGCCCATCATCTCCTGGCCTATGCCGAAATGTTGCAACGGGATTGGGAACGTCTGGGGGATGTGCGCAAACGGGTTAATATTTGCCCCTTAGGATCCGGGGCGTTAGCGGGGACAACCTTCCCGATCGATCGTCACTACACGGCGGAGTTGTTAGGGTTTGATGAGGTCTACGGGAATAGCTTAGATGGGGTCAGCGATCGAGACTTTGCCATTGAATTTTTAGCCGCCGCCAGTTTAATCATGGTTCACCTCAGCCGCCTCTCGGAGGAAATGATTCTCTGGTCTTCGGAAGAATTCCGCTTTATCCGCCTCAAGGATAGCTGTGCCACTGGCTCCAGCATTATGCCCCAAAAGAAAAATCCCGATGTACCGGAACTGGTGCGGGGAAAAACTGGGCGAGTTTTTGGGCACTTACAAGCTTTACTGGTACTCATGAAAGCCCTGCCCCTGGCCTATAACAAAGATCTCCAAGATGATAAAGAAGCCCTCTTTGATGCGGTGATCACTGTGGATGGGTGCTTAGAAGCCATGACGGTTCTCCTCTCCGAAGGTATTGAATTCCAGGGCGATCGTTTGGCCCAGGCGGTCACGGAAGACTTTTCTAATGCCACCGACGTTGCCGATTACCTGGCCGCTAAGGGGGTTCCCTTCCGAGAAGCCTATAACCTAGTGGGTAAAGTGGTTCGTACCTGTCTGAGCCAAAACAAACTGCTCAAGGATCTGTCCCTCGCCGAATGGCAAGAACTCCATCCCCAATTTGAAGCGGATATTTACGAAGCGATCGCTCCGCGTCAAGTGGTTTCTGCCCGTAATAGCTACGGTGGAACTGGATTTGAGCAGGTGCGCCAAGCCCTAAGCCGGATCAAGGCACGCATCGCTTAGGTGATTCTCAAAGGGTAGACACAACAGTTCGCCGCGCCTCCACTAGGGTTAGGCTTTCCACTCAAAGCGAGAAAATTTTATGAAAGGGTGCAGCGCTCGGCGCTGCACCCTTTCGACTTCCGTGGGTAGCCGTAGTTTGAATTGGTTTTAGTATTGTAGAAATGGTGAACCTGGATGAATTGTGGCGGCGGCTCATCCGTCCGTCACAATGTCTATTATTGCGTGAATACTGCGGCAAAATTTGGAGGGACAAGTATGGCTCAATCCACTCAAGTTGTAGATGAAGAACTGCTCTATCCTTCAAGTGATGGTCAACCCATGGCGGAAAATACGGAGCAATATCTGTGGATTGTCCTGATTGCTGAAAACCTCCTGGCCCTCTTTAACGACAATCCAGATGTCTTTGTAGCCGCAGATCTCCTGTGGTATGCCGTTAAATTAGAAAATAAGATAGAGGACGAGCCGATCGCTCAAGCCCCAGATGTGATGGTGAGCTTTGGACGACCTAAGGGGTTTCGTAGCGCTTACCGTCAATGGAACGAAGCCAACATTCCACCCCAGGTTGTCTTTGAAATTCTTTCCCCCAGCAACAAAACGAAAAAAGGCTTACAGGATCTGCAACGTAAGTTTGAGTTTTATCAGCGTCACGGGGTGGAAGAGTATTACATTTACGATCCCTTGTCCATGGAACTCACGGGCTGGCATCGCCAACAGGGTATTTTGGTCGAAATTGTGAATTGGCAACCCTGGATTAGTCCCCATTCAGTTTCATTGGCAACCTGGTCAGATGTTGCAAATTTTGGATCCCTCCGGAGCAGAATTTCGCCGCTTGGCTGACTTTAAACAACAGGCAGCGATCGAAGGGCTGAGGGCAGAACAAGAGCGGCTCCAAAAAGAATTTGAACGCCAGCAAAAGGAACAAGCCCAAATTGAAGCGGATCGGGAGCGTCAGCAAAAGGAACAAGCCCAAACTGAAGCGGATCGGGAGCGTCAGCAGAAGGAACAAGCTCAAACTGAAGCGGATCGGGAGCGTCGGGAAAAAGAACAACTTCAACAAGAGTTAGACGCTTTAAGAGCACAACTTGCTGCTTTGAAGTTGAATCAGCCTTTGGACTCTAACTAGACAGCCTTGCGGGCTAATCGCGCAAACACATTAAAATATTTCAACGTTGATCAACCCTATCCAGTTTGAGATTCTTAGTGTTTGTCTACCCCTTCGCTTGATCTCCCCTCGTTTCAAGCCCCCTTACACCGGGGGATGAGGGGCATGAGGGGGATGAAGTCCTAGACGTAATACTATATTTTCAATAGGGCACCTCGAAAAAATTGGAAATTTGGCTCTCGGGCGCGTAATCCATTCAGTCCAAACCCCTTACAGTTTGACATTCGCCACGCCCGCCACAATTCATCGAGGAGCCCACTAGGGATCGGTTTAGTGGACTGGAATCTGTCAGCCCGTGCTTTAGCTACGGGTGGATTTGTAATTTAGAGAATAATTTCATGGGCAATACCTTCGGGCATCTTTTTCGCATTACTACCTTTGGTGAATCCCACGGCGGTGGCGTGGGGGTTGTTATTGATGGGTGTCCCCCTCGCTTAGAGATTAGCGCAGCCGAAATTCAGTTTGAACTCGATCGTCGTCGTCCTGGCCAAAGCAAAATTACAACGCCTCGTAAAGAAACCGATACCTGTGAAATTTTATCGGGGGTCTTTGAGGGCAAAACCCTGGGAACTCCCATTATGATTTTGGTGCGGAATAAAGATGCCCGTCCCCAGGACTATAGCGAAATGTTGACGGCCTATCGTCCTTCCCATGCCGATGCTACCTATGATGCCAAGTATGGTATTCGCAATTATCAAGGTGGCGGCCGATCGTCAGCGCGGGAAACGATCGGCCGGGTGGCGGCGGGAGCGATCGCGAAGAAAATTCTCCATCAGTTGCATGGTACGGAAATTGTTGGCTATGTGAAACGGATTAAGGATTTAGAAGCGCAGATTGATCCCCAAACCGTCACCCTAGAGGATGTGGAGCAGAATATTGTTCGTTGTCCCGACCCAACGATCGCGGAGGAGATGATTAGCTTTATTGAAGCCACAGGCAAAGCCGGAGACTCGGTGGGGGGCGTTGTGGAATGTGTAGCCCGCCAAGTGCCCAAGGGCTTAGGAACCCCCGTCTTTGACAAGTTGGAAGCGGATCTGGCCAAAGGGATTATGTCTCTCCCTGCTAGTAAGGGCTTTGAAATTGGGTCAGGATTTGCCGGTACCCTACTCACCGGCAGCGAACACAATGATGAATTTTATCGGGATGACAGGGGCAACATTCGTACCCGTACCAACCGCTCTGGGGGAACCCAAGGTGGTATCAGCAACGGTGAACCCATTATTATTCGAGCTGCCTTCAAGCCCACCGCCACCATTCGCAAAGAACAACGCACCGTAACCCGATCCGGCGAAGAAACGGTTTTAGCGGCGCGGGGTCGCCATGATCCCTGTGTGTTGCCCCGTGCGGTACCCATGGTCGAGGCGATGATGGCGCTGGTGTTATGCGATCACCTGTTGCGTCAACAGGGGCAATGCTCATTGTGGTGATTTACGCTCCTAGGAACCTTAAATCTAAATTTAAATGTATCCTAAGCTACATTTTTCAAATAGAAAAACTTCTATTATTGGGATCCATTGTCTAGATCTTTGCCGTGGTCTGGTTACTGAACTCTAGGTTAGCTTGATTCAGATATCCTAGATTCCTTGAGAGGCAAGCGTTTCCATGCCCTTCCCAGGTTATCTATATAACTAAGTCCTCTAGATGCAGTCCTTATAACGGTTCCAAGAGTATTTTTCCTAGACATGTCGGCACTGAGCGCAATTTTTGTGAGGAGTATTCGTTCGCTATGAGTCAATTAGGTCGTCGTCGATTTTTGGTTTACAGTGGTGCAACCTTAGGAGCTAGCGTCTTACTGAAGGCTTGTGGAGAGACCCCAACAGATTCGGGTACTCCTACCGATTCTGCAACTCCTGCAACCTCTGGTGGTTCTGGAGATACGATTAAGGTGGGTTTATTGCACTCTTTGAGTGGAACCATGGCCATTAGTGAAACCACAGTGGTGGATGCCGAAGAATTAGCGATCGAAGAAATTAATGCCAGCGGTGGGATTCTAGGTAAGCAAATTGAAATTGTTAAAGAAGATGGAGCTTCTGATTGGCCCACCTTTGCTGAAAAAGCAACGAAGTTAATTGATCAAGATCAGGTTGCAGTTGTCTTTGGTTGTTGGACTTCTGCTAGCCGTAAAGCGGTCTTGCCGGTATTTGAGTCCAAAAATCACATGCTTTGGTATCCGGTACAGTACGAAGGTCAGGAATGTTCCAAAAATATTTTCTATACCGGTGCTGCGCCAAACCAACAGATTGAACCTGCGGTGGAATGGCTATTAGAAAATAAAGGTAAGAAATTCTTCCTCGTCGGTTCCGATTACGTCTTCCCTCGTACCGCAAATACCATCATCAAAGAGCAACTCAAAGCCCTCGGGGGAGAAACCGTTGGTGAAGATTATTTACCCCTCGGTAACACTGAAGTAACCCCAATTATCACCAAAATTAAAGCAGCGTTGCCCGATGGCGGTGTCATTTTCAATAGCTTAAATGGAGATAGTAATGTTGCCTTCTTTAAGCAATTGCAAGGGGCTGGGTTAACTCCCGACAAGTATCCCTCCATGTCCGTGAGTATTGCGGAAGAAGAAGTACGACAAATTGGTAAAGACTTCTTGTTAGGTCATTATGCTGCTTGGAATTACTTCCAAACGGTAGATACCCCTGAAAATAAAACCTGGGTGGATGCCTTCAGAGCAAAATATGGTGCAGACCGGGTGACCAATGACCCCATGGAAGCGGCTTACATCATGGTTTACCTCTGGAAGCAAGCGGTAGAAGCTGCAGGTACTACTGAACTAGAAGCGGTTCGGGCTGCAGCGCTCGGTCAGGAATTTGCTGCGCCAGAAGGCCCAGTGAAAATGAATGTGAACCATCACATTTCTAAGACCGTTCGGATTGGTCAGGTTCGGGATGATGGATTGTTCGATATTGTCTTTGCAACCGAGGGAGCAGTAGATCCCATCCCCTGGAACCAGTATGTTCCGGATACCAAGGGCTTCGCCTGCGACTGGTCTGATCCAGCGAAGGGAGAAAAGTTCAAGGTTAGCTAAGAGCTGAGTCTTGAGCTATCGGCTTTGAACTCGGTTAAGTTGGGTTAACGATTGGCTAGCCCAACTTGATTTTTAGACTACTAGATTACGTGTGGCGGTTAGTAAAAATAGCCGCCACAATCTCTGCTTTGTTATAGATAGCGAACAGGTTTTGCACTTTTCGAGGTGCCTTTGGATTAGAATGAATTGGGTTTAGGTGTCGTTACTCAAACCAAAATACCAACTGACTAGGGGTACTATCAATTGCCTCTAAGATTGTCCCTATAGCCGAGTTTTATCTTCTTGCAGGTTTTGGGAGTGGGCTCGGCAATCTTGGTCATGCAATCAGGTTATTTTATTGATGACGTGCCTAGGCAGAACAGGTAGCGCTTCAAGATCCCTAGTTTCTTATTGAATAAAGTCAAAATTTCGACAGTCATCGTGATAAAAATCAGTGATCTGGCTGTCTTACCCATACTTTTTATACTTGAATTCTTATGATCCAAGGACTCATTGACGGGATTTTCAACGGCATTAGTATCGGAGCCGTTTTATTGATCGCTGCTCTCGGACTTGCGATCGTTTTTGGGCTGATGGGGGTGATTAATCTTGCCCACGGGGAACTGATGATGTTAGGGGCTTATACAACCTTTGTGGTTCAAAATGGTTTTAAGGCACTTAACAATGAATTCCTCTTTAATCTTTATATTTTCTTTGCCTTAATTGCTGCATTTATTGTCGCTGCGATCGCGGGGTTCATCCTCGAAAAAGGGGTCATTCGTCACTTATATGGTCGTCCCCTTGAAACCTTACTGGCAACCTGGGGGGTGAGCTTAATTTTGCGACAATTTGTCCGCAGTGTTAGCTCTTCCATGTCCATTGGTATTGGAATCTTTACCCTCTTATTTTTTGGTGCTTGGTGGCTCATTGCCAAGCGATCGGATTGGCCAAAGATTAAGGTTTGGTGCTTATCCATTCTCCTGCTTCTTTCCGGAGGAATTAGTGTTGCGGCGGGGTTAATTTCCGGTCGGCAAGGTGATCTCGGTAAACCTTGGTTTAGTGCTCGAAATATTGATGTAACCGCACCAGCTTGGCTGCGGGGAGGGTTGGTGGTGGAATTGCCTGTGGGCAGCTTTCAGTTTCCCTACGCTCGAATTTTTATTATCATTTTAACGATCCTTTGTTTGTTAGCAATTTACTGGTTTTTGAATGGTTCAGCGTGGGGATTGCGAGTACGGGCTGTAACTCAAAATCGTAATATGAGTGCCTGTTTAGGGATTCCAACCAACACGGTGGATGCTCTCACCTTTGCCCTGGGATCAGGGTTAGCGGGGGTTGCCGGATGTGCGGTGAGTTTGTTGGGTTCAGTGGGACCGAATCTGGGGGGAAATTATATTGTTGATGCTTTTATGGTGGTGGTTGTCGGGGGAGTGGGCAAGCTTGTGGGGAGTATCGTTGCGGCTTTAGCGATCGGAACCATTAGTTACCTGGTGGGCTCTGGAACCCTTTCCGTCATTTTGACGAATATCCAGGCGGATTTATTTCAACCCTTAATTGACATTACCAACTTCTTTGCCACCACCAGTATGGCGAAGGTGTTTGTGTTTGCCCTGATTATTGCCTTCCTACAATTTAAACCCGCAGGGCTCTTCCCTCAGAAAGGGCGGACTGTAGATGCTTAAGATCACCTTTTCCTGACTAGACTACCTGACTATTGATTATGGTAACCCAAGCCTTGAACCGTCAAAGTGGCCAGAAAAAATTAGTAGAAACGGCGATCGTTATTGGTTCAGTCCTCGTGCTGATCGTCATTGTTCCGCTGTTCCTATCAGATTTTCGCTTGAACTTACTGGGGCGTTTTTTATCCTTAGCGATCGTTGCCTTGGGCATTGATTTAATTTGGGGTTTTACGGGCTTGCTAAGTTTAGGGCATGGCATTTTCTTTGCCCTCGGAGGCTACGCCCTGGCGATGTATTTACAACTGCAATTGCCCGATGGACAGCTACCGGAATTTTTCAGTTTGTATGGTGTGAGCGAACTACCCTGGTTCTGGCAACCGTTTTATAATTTTCCCTTTACCCTCATTGCGATCGTTTTAATTCCAGGGGTAGTGGCGGCTGTTTTAGGCTACTTGGTGTTTAGGAATCGAATTCGTGGGGTTTATTTTTCGATCTTAACCCAGGCTGCTTTAATTGTGTTTTTCAACTTTTTTAATGGGCAGCAAAAACTCATTAATGGCACCAATGGCTTAAAAACCTCAACGTCGATCCTCTTTGGTCAGAAAGTGGGTGATCAAAAAACTCAATTTTTGTTCTATTGCCTCACCGTTATTTTTCTGGCTCTAACCTATCTGCTCTGCCGTTGGCTCACGAGTGGTCGCTTTGGTAACTTGTTGGTTGCAATTCGAGATGATGAAAGCCGAGTTCGTTTTTCAGGGTATAACCCGACCCCCTTTAAGGTTTTTGTCTTTGGACTTTCGGGAGCGATCGCTGGGATAGCCGGTGCTTTTTATACAATTCAATCCGGTATTGTGTCTCCCCAATATATGGATATTGCCTTTTCCATTGAAATGGTGATCTGGGTGGCTGTAGGGGGACGAGCCACGCTTATCGGTGCTATTTTAGGGGCAGTTGCTGTAAACTATGGACGAAGTTTACTGAGTGAAAAATTTCCAGAAATCTGGCTCTTTTTCCAAGGTGCCCTCTTCTTAATTGTTGTAACTGTCTTACCCGATGGTGTTGTCGGTTGGGTACGATCGGAGGGCATGAATCAAGTTCGCCGTTTATTCGGTATGTCATCCCCTCTAGCAACCTATCCTCAAATCGAGTTTGATGAGGAAATTCAACAAGAACGCGAAATTTTAGCAGAGGATCCTCTTCAAAAAGAATAATCTTTTTGTCAATTCTTAGCGTTTTTTTGGCTTGAGAAACTGAACTTATCACTTAACCTCAACCTGTAGTCCAATGTCTCCCATCCTCGATATTCAAGATGTTACCGTTAGCTTTGATGGCTTCAAAGCTTTAAAAAATTTGACCTTTAACATGGAACCGGGGGAATTGCGGGTCATTATTGGCCCCAATGGGGCCGGTAAAACCACTTTCTTAGATGTTATTACGGGAAAAGTTAAACCGACCACGGGCATCGCTACCTTTAAAGGTAAAAATCTGGTTCGATATTCTGAACATGAAATTGCCAAGTTAGGGATTGGACGAAAGTTTCAAACGCCTCGCGTTTATCTCAATTTGACCCCCCGCCAGAATTTAGAACTATCCTGTAATTCTCGCAAAAATCTCTGGAATACCCTCTTGAGTAAGGCACCCCAGGCGGAACGACGTACCGTAGGCGGTCTACTCGAAACGATCGGTTTAATGGCGAAGGCGGATATTCCGGCCCAATTCTTATCCCATGGGGAAAAGCAATGGCTAGAAATTGGGATGTTAGTTGCCCAGTCCCCTGATCTATTGTTGGTGGATGAACCGGTTGCGGGTCTGACAGATGAAGAAACAGCAAAAACAGGAGAATTACTTCTCTCTCTAGCGGAAAGTCATTCCATTATTGTCATTGAACACGATATGGAATTTGTTCGCCAAATTGCTCGAACTGTAACGGTGCTGCATGAAGGGACGGTGTTGTGTGAAGGCAGTATGGCCCAGGTTCAAAATGATCCTAAGGTGATTGAGGTCTATCTAGGCGAAGCGCCCACATTAACAACAGAGCAATTTAATATCATCCGTATCGCAGCTTCGATGGCCTGGGCGGATGCTAATTTTGAGCCGGAAGAACAAGAGTTTATTCTCGATCGCTTAAGCTTGCAATTTTCTCAGGATAAGGACTTACAAAATGACTTAAAAACAGAACTTAGAAATTATCTAGCCACCAATGTTCCCTTAGAACAAAGTATTGCAGAACTGGCCACGGAAGACGATCGTAAAATGGCTCTTAGACTAGGGTATGAAGTTCTACGAGTCAATGGTATTAATGAACAAGAATCGCAAATTTACCAAAACTTTATTGGGTTGCTAAATTTGCCTACGGAAACAGTTCATGAAATTGAACAGCAAGTCAATGAGTTATTATCTTAGTGATTTTTATGAACTCAAGTATTAATGATAGCGTTTGCTGCTTGACACATGGCTCGATCGTCTGACATTAATCTATTTATTTTTGACTCGAATGACTACCACCTTGTGGCGATATATTTCTACCTTTTTCTAACCACCTATGAATAGCGATCCTCAAGCACCAATCCTAAGCATTTCTGATTTGAATACTTTTTATGGTGAAAGCCATATTCTTAGAAATGTTGACTTAAATATATTCCCCAAGCAAATGATTTGTTTGATTGGGCGTAATGGAGTGGGTAAAACCACCTTGCTCAAAAGTATTATGGGACTTGTTCCTGCCCGTAGCGGATCCATTCAGTTTAATAGCCGATCGCTCTTACCGTTGACCACCGATCGTCGTGCCAAATTGGGAATTGGTTATGTTCCTCAAGGTCGGGAAATTATTCCTAGTTTAACGGTGGAAGAAAATCTCTGGCTAGGGCTAGAAATTCTCAATCGTCCTCCCCGTAAACGCGAAATTCCTGAAGATATTTTTTCCTTATTTCCTGTCCTCAAAACAATGCTGAGTCGGAGAGGGGGAGATTTGAGTGGTGGACAACAACAACAATTAGCGATCGCCCGTGCTTTGATGGGACAACCGCAACTGCTAATTTTGGATGAGCCGACAGAAGGAATTCAACCCTCCATTATTCTGGAAATTGAAGCTGCCATTAAAACAATCATTGCCAAGCGAGGCATCTCAGTGCTGTTGGTGGAGCAACACTTACATTTTGTCCGTCAAGCAGACTGGTACTATGCCATGCAGAAAGGGGGTATTGTCGCTTCTGGAACGACCGAAACCCTCAGTCAAGAAGTTATTCAAAAATTCCTTGCGGTTTAATCCAGAAATTTTGACGGGAGCATGGGCGTAAAGTACTCCATTCTCCCGACTTTTTCTACCCTTTAGGCGGCTAAGACCCGATCTTCTGAATCTGGCTTAACTTGGGGCATTACAGTGGGTTGACTAGCCAAATAGTCTTGTAACTGCAGTTCAATTTGTTCCCGCACAATTTGACGATAAAAGAGGAAATGTTCGTTATGGGCACACATTGTTAAGTATTGCTCCCAAAGGGCAGGCGCATGTTTGAAAATTCCAAAGAGATGATGCCAAAAAATCCAGCGAGTATTCCGTTTTATACCCTGTCGCCAAATCACGATCGCTAATGCCCGAAGATCTCGCCATTGCGGTAATTTAGCCGGAGGATGGCATTTGGGCTGACCTAACTTTAAGAAACAACGATATACCCGATCTAAATAACGTTTGGGTTCGTACAATTCCCAAAAGGTTGAAATATATTCCTCGACAATTTCTTCTAAGGGACGAGTGGGGACAAAATTCATTAAACTGCTTTGATTAATATCCTGCTTGCCGTTATTTTTGAGTAATCGTCCTTCTTTTTCGAGCCGATGCCAGAGGGCAGTGTGGGGTAAGGCCTGCAACATACCAAACATTGCCGTAGGAATAGCAGTATTTTCCACAAAGTTAATAATACGATCGCCTGCTCCTTTTTTCTCCCCATCAAAACCAATAATAAAGCCCGCCATCGGCCGCAATCCAGCTTTCATGATGCGCTCTACGGCTTCGGTTAGAGGACTACGGGTATTTTGAAACTTTTTAGTAAATTCTAAACTTCCCTCATCCGGTGTTTCAATTCCTAAAAAGACTGCATCAAAGTTACACTCTAACATCAGCTCCATCAGTTCAGGATCATCCGCTAAATCTACGGAAGCTTCGGTATTAAAGCCGAAAGGATATTGATGTTTTTCCTGCCAAACCTTTAGCTCTTTAAGGAATAACTTCACATTACGCTTATTGCCGATGAAATTATCATCTACCATAAACACTGCTCGCCGCCACCCTAACTCATAGAGATAATCTAATTCTTTGAGGAGTTGATCAACGGACTTGGTTCGGGGTTTGCGCCCATAAAGCACAATAATGTCGCAAAATTCGCACTGAAAAGGACAACCCCGGGAAAATTGTACCGACATGGAATCGTAGGCATCCAGTTCCAAGAGGTCGTACCGGGGAACAGGGGTAGTGGTGACATCCGGCTTTTCTGTGGTGCGAAAAATCCCTTGAGTTTCCCCTTTTTCCAGAGCCTCCAGAAACATCGGGATTGTCAATTCGCCTTCATCCAAAATGAGGAAATCTGCCCCGGCTTCTTGGACTTCATCGGGAACAGAAGTGGCATAGGGACCACCGACAGCGACTAATTTATCCCGACGTTTTGCTTCTCGAATATGTTCTAATAAATCACCCCGTTGGACAATCATTCCCGAAATGATCACAATTTCAGCCCAATCCCACTCTGCCTCAGTCACACTCCGAATGTTTCGATCTACCAGTTTGAATTCCCAGGTTTGGGGTAAAATTCCCGCAACGGTAATGAGCCCTAGGGGAGGAAGCAATACTTTGCGGTTGACCAGTTCTAAAATCTTTTCGTAGGACCAAAAGGTCGGTGGAAATAACGGGTAAAGAAGTAAAGCTCGCATTTATTTTATTAATTTGGAAGATACAGCAATCCGAAATGGTTTATGTCGTGTGTGCCCAAAGGCACAACCCACAACGTTTTCAGCAGCCTAGTCTTCATCGTTGAATGAGAACTGCTGTAATCTGAAAGCTTAAGAATAAGGGGCACCTCGAAAAATCGAAAGTTTTACCCAAGTACCCATGCAAAAATAGGGATCTTGTCGGGTAGCTACACCGCCCAGCACAATTAATCGAGGTACTCAAGGCTTAATCTAACGTATACAGCCTAAAGAATACAACCTCAGAATTATGATTGATGGAGCCCTATCCCATTCTTAAACAGCCATCTTGGATTGCCGCCCCTCATTTTGCCCCCTCATGACTACTGAGGCATCGAGTAATTCTAGGAGACAGTCACGCTGATCAGAAAATTTCATACAGCGGCGAAACTGCCCCCTTGCCACAATTCATAGGACTGGTTTACTGCTGCACTTTGAAAAAATCAAGAAGGAACAGAGCATAGATTTTTGTAGCAGCAACTACTTTGTCAATGTCAATGTATTCATTGACGGGCGGCCAGCCATCTTCACCCGGCCCAAAGGTAATTGAAGGAATCCCACTATGGGAGAATCGTAAGGTGTCACAATAGGCATTCTTACGATAGAGTACAGGGTCTTTTCCTAATACTTTCTGATAGGCTTTAGCGATCGCTTGAACATGGGCAGAATCTTCAGGGACTTCAATTGATGCCGGTACAAAAGTCTCTCCTTCTACCTGCTTGAGACTGGCCTGGAAAGTTGGATCGGCAGCCTTTAATTGGTCGATTACTTTTGTTACATCTTGAACAATAGAATCATAGGTCATACCGGGGACTAAACCAACGACCCAAACCCGAGCTTTGCACCAAGGAGGTGTAAATTGACCTTCACCAATTTCTCCAGCTTCAATGCGAACAGGGCAAATACTGGGCTTGGTGGGCCCATAAATTTTTGGCGCATCATGAGTAAAGGTTGTTCCCCTTAAAGTTTCAATTAATCGGGTCATCTGAAAGATTGGGTTCACCCCCACATCCGGTCGCCAAATATGCGATCGTACCCCCGTCGTTTCGATATCCAAGACACATAATCCAGAGTGGGCCAGCGCAATGCCAATGCCCCATTCTCCGGTCTCTTTATTCGTCCAAGCTGTGGGTTCGGCTGTCACTTCATAATCAGCGGTCAACCCCATGTTGTTTAGCAAATGTAGAGAGCCGGCCTTGCCATGACGCTCTTCATCAACAGTGTAAGCACAAATGAGTTTGCCCTTAATTTTGACCCCTGCTTTGCGTAATGCTTGTATTGCTAGTAACTGACAGGTCATATTGCCTCGGGTATCAGAGGTTCCCCGACCATATAAGTAGCGCCCATCCAGGGTGGCATTATAGGGGTTATGCCCAGACTTATCCCACTCCATGGGATCGCAGGAGGGGTAAGTATCTAAGTGATCATTTAAGATCAAACTCGATCCTTCTAGACCATCATCCCAATACCCCACTACGTTTGGTCGCCCTGGTTCTGCCTCAGATATTTCAACCTCTAAACCATAATCGGCTAACTTTCCAGCAACATGTTTGGCGATATCCGCTTCATGGGCTGTGCGATACTCAGGATCAATCGAATTTCCACAAACGGGCTGTCCAACAGGAACCAGTTCTTTAATTAGAGCAACACAGTTCTCTTGAGTCAATTCGGCAAGAACCGTAGTTTCTAGCTCAGTGAAACTCGATTTATCTAATACAGTTGTTAGCACAAGCAATTCTCCAGTAACTTAAAACAATTAGGACACTTTGATTAATTGAGATGAACCGCTGCATTGCCCATCTCAATCCTTATTCTTGCGTAGCAAGAGGAACCATATTTTGGGTTTTTTGAGGTGATCTATTAACCTATTAACAAAAAAGAGTAGAGAATAATTAAACTTCTTAATGTCCCTGCCAATGAATAACCTTAGCAGAGACAAAACGCAAAATCAAGTCTGACATCACGCCAAAAAAGCCAATTAGAAAAATGCCGACAAAAAGTGCTTTTACATTAAAGAAAACACTCGCATCTTGAATAATGTAGCCAATTCCCACATCACCAGCAAGCAACTCAGCAGCAACAAGAATGCCAAAATCAACGGATAATGCAACCCGCATTCCGGTGAAAATACTGGGCAGAGCTGCTGGGAAAATCACTAATCGAAACACATCAAAATCATTAGCGCCCAAAGTATAGGCTGCTAAAATCTTTTCCTTCGGACAGGCTTGAACTCCTGCGATCGTATTGATGACAATGATCAGACAGCCCGCATAAAAAATAATCATTATTTTTGAAAGTTCACCAATACCAAACCAGAGGATGAACAGGGTGATAAACGCTAGGGGGGGGATAGGTCTCAAGATTTCCGTAATTAAGTAAAAGGCTGCTTTTACATAGCGGTAATACCCCATAAAGAGGCCAAGCAGAACGCCAATAATTGTTCCAGCCCCAAAAGCAATAAATACCCGTCTCAAACTGATGAGAATATGCTTTTGAAGGGGATTGCCAGCATACCCTCTATTAATCATTCGGATTAGTTCCGAAGTAATATCACTGAGACTAGGCAGAAACAACTCATCAATTAAGCCCATCCGAGTGGTAATTTCCCAAGCAATCAGAATCAGTAAGGGAAGCGCGATCGCCACCATGACAAACTGAGCCTGATCAATTGAAAATGAAGATCTTGGCTTGTGTATCTTAGGAGTATTCGTTAGAGATTTTTCCATATTTTAAATTGTTTTGTATAACTATTGACTAACCTTGCTACTTCTCTACTCAACCTAAACTTTGGAAAGATGGAGTAGTCAGTTATAAGAGCTAGACTGCTGACAGCACATAACCCATTTAGGATGGTCATCATTTAGGATGTCTATACAGCAGTCCTAAGTCAGTTGTATTTTTTCGATCGCTGAAAGCCTTACGCAGTAAGGGTCGAATTTTTGGAATGCCGCACAACTCATCTAGGACTGCTGTATTAGTAGATAAACTCAAATTATTTCTTTCATTTTTATATAAATTTGTTTGCGATAGGCGTTAAACTCTTCCGAAATCCGATTCATTGCTGAGTAGCGAGGTTCGGGAAGATCAATGTTAACTTCATAATGAACTTTGCCCATATCTCGACTCAAAATCACAATACGATTGCTGAGAAAGACAGCTTCTTCGATACTATGGGTAACGAATAAGATGGCACCCTGAATTTGTTCATGTAGTTTTAGTAACTCTTCTTGTAAATCTTCCCGAGTTTGGACATCTACTGCAGCAAAGGGTTCATCCATGAGTAAAATTTCAGGTTGAATTACCATCGATCGCGCAACGGCAACCCGTTGACGCATCCCCCCGGATAATTGGTAAGGATATTTCTTTTCACTACCTCGCAAACCCACTAAATCAATCATGGATTGAGTTCGTAGTTTTTTGGACTGTTTAGGTATCGACTGAAAACGAAAACCAAAGGCAATATTTTGCTCGACATTCATCCAGTCGAATAAGGCATTGCCCTGAAAAACAACCCCTCGATCTACTGATGCTCCCTTCACCATAACATTATGATGAGTGACTGCTCCCAAATTGGGCTTTTCAAAGCCAGCAATTAAATTCAGAACTGTTGATTTACCGCAACCCGAGGGACCGAGAAGAGTTAGAAACTCTCCCCGTCTGATCTCCAAGTTAATATCTTTGAGAACTAATGTTTTAGAATTGTAGCCAAAAGAAACTTGATCAAGGTTAATAATCGGTAAGTTTTGACTTTCTAAATCATTTGCCGTATTTGATAAAGCGGTTAATTGACTGTTATAGCTTTGATTGGTTGTGGCAGCCATTGGTTTCTCTGGGCGTAGTGGTATGCTCACGATGCTCCATTTCCCTTGCAGGATTAACTACTTTGCCAATGAATGCTATCACTGGGAATCCAAGTACTCTTTGATGTAACTAGAGTTAATGAGCGGCCCCAAATCTGAAGGAATTTCTTCAATGCGTCCTTGATCCTTCAAAAAGACCGCATATTCTGAATAAGCTTTATAGAGATCCGTCGTTTCAGGCTTGCCGGGTTCACCTAGCCAGGCATCAGAGAGCTGATCTTGAACCAGAATGACGGTAGAGCCTTGGCGATCAACCATTGCCCCAAATTCTTCAGCCGTCAGACCAATCCGCTCCGCTTCCCATTTTTGGCCAGCATCAGGATCTCCAAGATAATCTTCTTGAGCCATTGACCATGCTTCAATAAATTTTGCAACAGCCTCAGGATATTCTTCTGCGAAATCTCCGCGTACAGCCCAGAGCGCCACAGCATAAGCACCAACTGACTCAGCGGTAGCAATGTCTTGTCCACCAAGCTCGTTCAACTTACCGGCTGCAGGTTCCCAAGTCCAGGCAGCATCGATCTGATTTGCCGAAAACGCAGGAGCCATTTCAGATGGTTTCAAATTGACCAGGGTTACATCATCCTGGGTTAAACCCGCCTGATCCAGGGCCGCGAGGAGTGAATGGTGCCCAGAGGTTCCGAGGGTTACACCAATGATCTTACCGCTCAACTCAGAAACACTGCTGACTCCTTTGGCAATTAACCGCTCTGCGGTCATAGGTGCGTGATCCAGCAAAAAGACCTCTAAGTCAATTCCGCCAGCATAGGCTGAGAGGGAGGGAAAGGGGAAAAACCAGGTAATATCAACTTCGCCAGCCCCTAGAGCGGGAACCATTGCCCCACCTGAAGAGTAGGGAGAGAGTTCAACATCAAGACCAACTTTCTCAAAATACCCTTCGTTATAGGCCACCATAGTGACGTTATTAATGTCCCCTGTTTGGTAGCCCACACGAACAGTCGGCAAATCGCTTGTTTCTTCTGTTCCAGCAGTTGATCCGGACTCGGCAGGAACCGCTTCAGGAGTGGTGTTACTCGTTTGATTGGTGCTAGGAGTACAACTAATCAGTAATGAAAAAGATAGGGCAGCAAGACTACCATATTTCAACAGTTTACGTCTGCTAATTACTAATAAGGAATTTACTTGTTTTTGAATCATAATCAAATCGCTGTTAACTCTTAGATGGATACAGAGGTTTCTAACTAGATACCGTGTGATTGAAATTTTGCAAATCGTTTGTAATGAGACTCAGTATTGCTCAGTGATTTACAGGCAAAAGTGTTTGGTGATACAAAGCAACCGTATTCAGATTTGAGACTTTTATGACTCTATAAAAGATATTTCTGCAAACTGGGTGGGTCTCGATCTGAAAACTGTAAAATCTGATACAATTTATATCTATGGCAGTCCTCAATCAGTTGTAAAGACTAGGCTGCTGAAACCGTTGTGTGGTGAATCGCCCGGAGGGCGGACACCACACAACCCACTACATTAATAGGCTTGGGTAGGACTATCTTCCGTTGATTGAAATCCTTGCTATCTTTTTTACTGCCATTCTTCTCCGATCAATTTTTGGTTTCGGGGATGCATTGATTGCAATGCCGCTGCTCTCGCTAGTGCTAGGGATCAAAGTTGCGGTTCCTCTCTTTGCGATATGTGCTTTAAGTACGGCACTGACCTTAATGGTGACCAATTGGCATACAATTGATTTTAAATCAGTACGGAAATTATTTTTAGGCACCCTTTTTGGCATTCCGCTCGGCGTTTTCCTTATTCAAATATTGCCAGAAAAGTTAGTATTGATTGGATTAGGACTTTTCCTGATTATATTTGGTCTTTCGCAGCTTTTGAAGGTCAAACTTCCCAAGCCTGAGCGTTCCTTCTGGGCCTATGGGTTTGGATTTGTTGCGGGTATTCTGGGTAGTGCTTACAACGTCAATGGACCACCTATTATTACCTATTCAACTCTGTGTCGCTGGTCACCAGAGAGAACAAGGGCAACCTTGCAGGGCTATTTCTTCCCCTCTGGCTTAATGATTGTCGCGAGTCATTGGTTTAGTGGATTACTCACGCTAGAAGTTCTCCGACTATATTGTTGGGTCATCCCAGTCATTCTATTGGCAACATTTTTGGGCAATAAAATTCAGCGCAGAATGTCTAGCCAGAGATTTGAAGCCTTACTATTTCTGATGCTCATCGCTTTGGGCGTTAGGCTCTTAGTCTAACGAGACTGCTCCCTATACTCCAAAATCCTAAATTGGTTGTGTGGTGTGCGCCCTTACAATCGATCTAGGACTGTTGCATACTGCGTTTCTGTTGAAAATGATTGCCTAACTGAATTAAGTATTGCTCTGTGAATGCTGGTGCAATTAACGTTATACCACTGGGTAGACCATTGTTTTGAAAGCCATTGGGTACTGCGATCGCTGATAAATCGAATAAATTCACGAAATTAGTATAGTACCCTAGATTTTTGTTGAGACCGAGGGGATTGGCCTCAACTTCAGCGATTTTATAAATGGTGCCAGTGGTGGGAACAAGCAGGCAGTCAATTTCCGACCAGATAGGAGTGATTTCTCGTTTTAATTTCGCTAGTTGATACTGCCCTGCAAAGACATCAGTTGCTTTAATATCTTTGGCTTTCAAAATAATATCTCGAGTGATCGGGACAACTGATTCAGGATGGGCTTCAATAAATTTCCCCACGGACGCATAACGCTCTGCGACCCAAGGACCTTCAAATAATAGTTGGTTCGCGGCTAGGAAGGGCTGATAGTCAATTTCGATCGCTTGTCCTCCCATTTGGATCAACGTAGCGATCGCCTTGTCATATAACTTTTCAACATCTAAGTTATTAAAGAATTCGCGTTGTTTAATTTGGGGAACACCAAAGGTGAAAGGCTTCCCCGGTTGATAGGTTTTCGCCTGAATTGGATCCGGTTCTTGCCGTGAATAAGGATTCTTTGCGTCGTAGCCCTTAGCAACTTGTAGCACTTCCCAAGTATCTTGAACTGTATGGGCAAAAATTGAGAGGCAATCTAGGCTACGACAAGCATGGGAGATATAAGTAGTACTGAGTAAGCCTCGGGTTGGTTTTAAGCCGACAACATTATTAAAACCTGCTGGAACTCGGCCAGATCCCCCCGTATCCGTTCCGATTGCAAAGGAAACTTGATTAAGTGCCACTGAAACTGCTGCTCCTGAGCTAGACCCACCGGTTATGTACTCGCTGTTATAGGGATTGCAGGGAATTGGATAGCCTGTGCGTGTACCGACTAATCCCGTTGCAAACTGATCAAGATTTGTTTTACCCATTAAGACGGCACCTGCATCAAGTAACTGTTGCACAGCAGGATTGGTTTGTTCGGCAATATAAGCAAAATCCGGACAGGCATCGGTAGTTGGCAACCCTGCAATATCGATGCAATCCTTGACACTAAAGGGAATCCCCCATAGCGGAAAATCTTTAAAGTTTGGAATAGTCGTATTTTGTTCTAGCTTATCGACTACTGCTAATATGTCAGCAATTGGCACAACATAAGTCCAAACCCCATTATCAGGCTGTAGTCGAATGGATTGATCAATAGTCTGAATGACTTCTCTGAGGGATATAGATCCTGATTGATAGGCTTGTTTTAGATCGTTAATTCGTAATGAGATATTTTGCATTAATTGTCTGATGATAAGGTTGAAGATGAACTTTGCATCCAAGTCTTTTTTGTTTTTACCCAATTCCATCGTACTTCACGATCCACCCAATGCCGTGATTGCTTTAACCCCTAGCTGTCAACCGGGGATGGGTGCGTTTAATGTCTATACCGTAAGGAACCTAGACTTAGTTCTGGACTTCATGGATGACGAGCTTGAGTTGAATCTGCCAAATCTGCTAAGGCGGGGGATAAGGATTGGGCTAAATGCCAGGCATTCACACCCAGGGGGGTAACCCGTTTTTCGGCCCACAGAGCAGCTTGGGAATGCCAGTACACCGCTGCTTTGGCTGCGTTGACGGTTCCTGTTATGCAATCTGCAGTCTGACTATTGGACATTGCAGAGCTTGGTCTAGACAGTTGTATGGCCAATAGTCCCCCCATTAATCCCGCTAAGACATCCCCACTTCCCCCTCGGGCTAAGGCAGGGGTACTCTCCCGATTGACCCAGGTTTGACGATCGCTGGCAATGACAGTTTGGGCTCCCTTCAAAATCACGATCGCTTGGCCGGACTTGGACATCAGTCGGGCGGCCTGTTGAGCTTGTTCGATGCGGGGCAGTGTATCCAGATCGAGAAAAAGCCGACGAAACTCACCGGCGTGAGGCGTGATTAGGATCGGAGCAAGGCGTTCTTCGAGGCAGGAGAACCCCATTATGGCCAAGGCATTGAGGGCATCCGCATCCAAGAGCAAGGGACAATTTGACGCTACAAGCTGGGGGAGCACCCGTTGGGCAGCCTCCACCGTCAGACCTGGGCCACAAACAATTCCTTGCAAGCGCTCCCAGGGAATCCTAGTTTTGGGTAACTGCTGGATCGCCCCCTCGTCCGTTTCTGGACAAGGAATCACGATCGCTTCTGGCACGTTACTGGATACTGATTCCGCCAAACTTTCCGGTACGGCAATATAGGTTAAGCCCACGCCACTACTGCGGGCCCCTAAAGCCGCCAAAGTTGCGGCTCCTCGATAACGGCGGGAACCCGCAATGAGCAACAATTGCCCTCGCTGATATTTATGGCTGGTGGCTGGAATTGGTAAGGAAAGACCGAAATTCAGATCGGCGGAGGTCAGGGCTTGAGGAGGGACTTTGCCTTGGAGCACCGTAGCGATCGCTATTTGGGGGATCCCAATGTCAATCCGTTCTGAAGTTCCGGTGTAAGCTAAACTTGCGTCTTCCCAGAACCCCCGCTTCCACAAGCCTAGGCAGAGGGTATGGGTAGCCTGAACTGCCGTCCCCAAGGCCACCCCCCGATCGCTGTCTAAACCGGAGGGTAAATCTAGGCTGACCACGGGAGTGGGCTGTTGATTAAGCCAATCAATCACTTTCGCGAAGGTGGGTTTGACGGGCCGATCCAGACCAAAGCCTAGCAGCCCATCCAGCCACCATTGAATTGCCGTTCCGCTCTTGGGGGTACTGAGTTGGGTGAGGTGGGCCAAAATTTCTTCTACATCCGTAGATTGAAACCAGGGCACCCCTAAGGCTTGGGCATAGTCCCCATGGCGTTGGGTTAAGGGCTTAAAGCGATCGACGGGGGCCACACAGGAGACACTATACCCCTGTAGAAAGAGTTCCCGGGCCACACTAATGGCATCTCCCCCGTTATGACCAGAACCCACCAAGATACCCACACAGGGATAGTGGACCAAGGGATAAAGCGATCGCAAACGCGCCGTGACTCGCCCTACTACCTTTTCCATGAGGGACTCTACCGGCAAGCCGGCGGCAAAGATCCAATTTTCAATGGCCCGCATTTCCGCTGCGGTGACAGCAATTTCTGGTGTTAGGGTGGTTGCTGGACTGAGGACCATGGGGCTTTCTTCAAGAGAGACCTTCGCCAAGAACCTTAAAGGGGAACATCTGGCCCCACCGCCATTTGCACCGCAAAACCAACACCACCGGGCTTATGGTAGCGATCGGCCCATTGCCGTACTAGGTGATCTAACTCGCCGAGGGCTTCTTCTACCTGATCTTCAGGAATATCCAACACCTCTAAAATTCGGACTACCTGATCGGTACGATCGGCCCAGTCCCGCATTAGGCGGAAAAACCGGGCCGTATCTTCAATCATGATATAGGTGCGTTCTTCTTGATCCACCGGAGAATAGGACGATCGGCCGAGAGCATAAAAGGGCATTCCCCAAGGGGAGTCGATCCGTAATACCGTGCCGGAGTAGAGTAAGCGGCGGCGAATATGCTCGGTTAAGGCTTCACTGAGGGGCATCCGTTGTTCCGGATCAAATTCCTCCTGGGAGCGACAGTGGAGAAAATCAATCAGTTCAACCAACTGAAACGAGTTAATTAATTGGGCCGGGGGCAAATTTTCCGGCAGCTTTCGTTCTAAAAATTGCTTTTCTTCTACCGTTAAGCTAGTGCCTGGAATGCGAGACTTCTCGGGATTCCAAGGGTACTGCTCCAACCAAACGTAGGGAAGTTGAATCAGATACCGGGGCTCCTGGGAGCCTAGCATTTTCAGGAGTTTACCGTGGGTGAGCGCCTCTCGGATTTCTTCAACGATCGCTTTAACGCGCTTAGGCTCAATATGATGGAGATGACCCGTCATGCGGAGGTTGTGACCCTGCTCCAGATAGGTCATATAGATGGCACACTTTGCAGCGGTTGCGGCGGCATCAAGGAAAGCACCATGACGATGCCCCCCAGTACGCATCGCACAAAACGCCAAATAGAGCAAGATCTGATCAATCGCACTCGGACTTAAGCGACGAATTAAATCCGAGTCAGTGGTAGTAGCCGAAACATTTGCAGACACTTGGTGTTCTTAACCCCATAATCAACGGCATAGGACTGATAGAGCCCATTCCCAAGTCCAGTGGCTTGGACAGAACACCCTGACACAACACGATAAGATACCTGTATAACTCAAGCACCTTATATAAATACAAAACCTTATGCCCTCTATCATACCCTGAAGAGGAGGTTGGGACACTCGCCTACTAGAGAAATTGGCAAAAGCTTTAGCGATTGGCCTAGGGACTGGATAGACTCAAACAGCGGAGTTAAACACAGTAGACCTAGGCTTCGACACGACCACTACCGCGATAGATAATGATGTTGGTCCAAGGAGACTCGACGGAAATCAACGTGTACATGGCTCTCTCCTACTGTTGTAATGGCGCTCACTCCAACTTACTCATGAAGCTTGAGCCGATCAGGAAGGTTTTGAGAACCAATTTTTGAATTTTTTGAGGCGTCCTCCAGTCATTGCTCAGGCATTGCTCAGGAACTAGACACGACAGTGCTCTAAGCCTCGTATCCGAACCCGATCAACCGCAGGACAGATGGGAAAGGTACACATCCTAAGCCTCATCTTGCCATAGCATTGCCATACTGAAGGTAGAAAAACGATCGCTCAGGCACTTCGTCAAGAAAACAGCGTCTTAGCGGTCACCGTGGCCAGTCTAGAGGAGGAGCTACCATGAAATTAT
>JBMTZC010000005.1:0-31339 GCA_049455215.1 Prochlorotrichaceae cyanobacterium | reverse complement strand
TAGGGGGATCGGTTTGATCAAGATGTGTGTACACGGTAGCTCTTGGGAGGGGTTAGGGGTGCTGGATTAACGGTAGGCTGAATTCGATCGCAGAGGGCTCGATTTCTGACGGGAAGTTGATGCTTTCCGTAAAGTCTAACCCAACTTCCCCCCTTCCAGGAAAAGACAGCAACGGTAGATTACAAAGACCCTAACTAGGCCGGTGTCAGTTGCTTGAGCTTCGTAACCAAGGAATTCATCAAAGCATCAAAGGGCTGAATAAATTTATCAATCCCCTCTTCCAGCAGTTCGGCCATCACCTGATCGAGATCAATGCCCAAGTCTCCTAGACCCGCGATTAAGGTTTGGGCCGCTTCCACCTCACTTTCAATGCGGCTCGCAACGCTGCAGTGATCAGCGCAGGCTTCGATCGTTGCGGGGGGCAAGGTATTGACGGTTTGGGGGCCAATCAGTTCATCCACATACATCACATCACTGTAATTGGGATTTTTGGTACTGGTGCTGGCCCAGAGCAGGCGTTGGACGGTTGCGCCTTTAGCCGCTAAGGCTTGCCAGCGATCGCCTGCAATAATGTTCTTGTATTCTTGGTAGGCTAATTTAGCATTGGCAATGGCAACTTTTCCCTGGGCTGCGGCTAATTGAGCTTGACGATCGGCATCCTGGGTTTGAGCCTTTAAGGCTTCTAATTGATCATCAATTTTGCTGTCAATGCGGCTCAGGAAGAAACTGGCAACGGAGGCAATACGATCGATGGGAAGTCCCTGCTCTGCCCGCTTTTCTAGACCTTTGATATAAGCCCAAGCGGTTTCAATGTAGCTTTGCACGGAAAACAAGAGGGTGATATTGACATTAATGCCCTGGGCAATGACCTCTGTAACCGCAGCTAAACCTTCAGGAGTGCCCGGAATTTTAATCATCACATTGGGGCGATCGATGGCTTGATAATATCGAATCGCTTCAGCGATCGTGGTTTCCGTGTTGTGGGCTAGGTTGGGGGGGACTTCTATGCTGACATAGCCATCCAGGCCTTTCGTCTCTTCGTAGACCGGCAGAAACACATCACAGGCATTGCGGATATCGTCAAAAGCCAGGGACTCGTAAATTTTATCTACAGACTTGCCCGCCCGGATACCTGCTTCAATATCCTGGTCGTAAATGGCATTCCCCGCGATCGCCTTTTCAAAAATAGCGGGATTGGAAGTAATTCCATGGACATTACGACTCGTGATCAGTTCCTGTAACTCGCCGGATTGCAGAATATCTCGACTCAGGTTATCCATCCAAATGCTTTGACCATAGTTTTTAATCTGCAGGATAGGGCTATCTATCATCATTGAGTCTCCTGTCTCTAGTTCAAGATCTGACAAATCTGTTGTGAGCACTATTCCTCATTGTGAAAGTTAATTTTGCTAAACTTTCATTTCTTTTCCTTTATCTTAATGATTCACCGACCAACTTAAGGCAGCAGGTTTACTGCTGGACTTCAATGGCTTCGATCCCGCGCCATTTACTATAGGAGACTCGCCCCTGAGGATTGCCCAAGAGGGTTTGAAATTGTTCGCAATCGAGAGGTTTCTCCTGGGGAGCGATCGTGGTTTGGATCGGCACGATCGTTACCCGACAGGAGAGCTGGGGTGCTTGAACTCTAAAGTTCGGTCTCTCGGCATAGGGCGTTGTATCGGGATATTGAATCTCAAAGGTATTGGAAAAAGCACTCAAGGTTTCATGGTGAACCCACTCCCGCTGCTTCCACACATACCACATATCAAACACAGGTTCCGTGCGGTAAATATTACGTTGTCGCTCCACCTGCCGGGTTGCATAAACCGGCACATCTCTGGTTTTTGTGACTTCTTTCGACACCGTAGAATAGACGGGAACATCTCGACACTTAGTTCGGGCGGTTGCACCAGACTTAACGGTTTCACATTCTTGCCGGGTACCCGTTTGCTCCCGTTCTGTAACGGTATCGGTATAGGTTTCCGTTTCATAGCGGGCAATGTATTGCTCATCCTCAAAATAGGTTTCAACATGATCCAATACCTGTCGGGTGCCCCGCTGCTTTTTGTAGGAGTCAATTAAGCTATACTCCGGTGCTGAAACGGCAGGATCCCAGCCTTCTTTTTGGACGATTTGATAGTTTTGGACTTCTACCGTGACGCTAGCGCTGGGGTGGGTGAAGGAAGCGTCAATGGTACGGATGCGCGAGCCATCAAACAGCCAGAGCCCAAAGCCCGACACTAGAATCCCGGCAATAAGCAGTTTTTGTAGGTTGGAGAGTGTGCCTGAGGTGCTTTTATCCTGCTTTTTCTGGGTTTGCTTTTTCCGGGTTCCCTGTTGTGCCGCTTTATCTTGAATCAGTTCGATCGGTGTGATGGGGTTTTCAAACCGAGATTTTGCTTCCACATACTTTTCGCGTTTGAGAACCGCCTCAGGATCGTAAGTGGGAGTATCCGGAATATCACACTGCCAAGTTTCACAGGCATGACAATAGAGATCATCGGCGGATGCGACCTCATGGGCTTCATTTAAGGCGCCACATTGCTGACATTTCCAGCGGGTTTTTTCCAGGCGTTTGACCCATTCTGCTGGAATTTCATAAACCGTTTCATCCACATAGCTGGGTTCATCCCCCTTCATCACATAAAAGCAACTGGGACAATGCAGCCTAGCCCCCAGAATGGCACTGTCATAGGTACGCTCATCTTCGTGCAATACCGATGAAATTTTGGTTTGTCCGCAGGAGGGACAATCCCACCAAAAATTTGTAATGCTCTCTTTGTCAATTAAGGACATACGTCATTCTCCTCTTGGAGGCTCCAGATCTATCATAGGCGAAGGATTCCTCTACGGAGGAGATTGAGCGGATCCAATTTGGAGGAGCAAATTTAGGCAATCAGATTGAACCGATCAGATCTAGATCAGCTCAACTTTCCGCTTCATCTTCAGAGCGATCAAAAAAACGATCGCTGTTCCAGTCTTTTGCAGATCTGGTTAGCGATCGTTAGAGCAGTAAAATTTATGCCACGCCTTTGCAGGTTTTCTTGACAGAAAAGTTTCCTATTTTACGGTTACTTTTCCACCGGCTTCTTCTAACTGCTTCTTCATGTCTTCTGCAGCTTCTTTAGCAACAGCTTCCTTAATGGCCTTAGGCGCAGATTCCACTAATTCCTTAGCTTCCTTCAGACCCAAACCGGTGAGCGTCCGAACAACCTTGAGGACGGCGATCTTCTTATCAGCAGGAACTTCTTCTAAGACGACATCAAATTCGGTTTTTTCTTCGACTTCTTCAGCCGGTGCAGCAGCAGCACCACCCATCATGCCAGGAGCCATCATCATCATTCCACCACCAGCACTGGCAGAGGCATCAACACCAAAGGCTTCTTCGATTTGCTTAACGAGTTCAGAAGCTTCGAGCAGGCTTAAGGATTTTAAGGCTTCTAAGATTTCATCAGTTTTTGCGGACATGAACAAACTCCTAAGTTATAGATTTGAGGATATAGGTTGAGTGTTGAAACGTAATAATGCCAAAACGATCGCCTAGGCAACCGCCAGGACATTAAGCAGCTTGATCTTTTTCGGATACAGCTTTGATGGCACGAACCAGCTTGCCAGGAACTTCCTTGACTCCCACCGCCAACTTGGTTGGAACGGCATTGAGCCCCACCGCCAATTTGGTTGGGATGGCATTGATACCACCAGCAATCCGGGCAATGAGTTCTTCTTTGGTGGGCAGATCTTTAAGGGCACTGATATCGGCAAGGCTTAAAGCCCGACCTTCCATCACACCGCCTCGAAGTTCCGTCTTTTTGGACGCTTTTTGGAACTCTTCGTAGGCTTTAATGGCCCCCGGTAGATTGTCCTTGACCAAAATGAACGCATTGGTTCCCTTCAGAAACTCGGACATCGGTTGCCAGGCACTATTCTCTTTCACTGCAATGCCCATGAGGGTATTTTTGGTGATTTTACAAATACTGCCAACCTCGTACATTTTCGTGCGTAATTGCGTAATCTCTGAAACGGATAAACCTTGATAATTGACCACGAGGGTCAATTGAGTATCCGCTAGTAGAGATTCTAAATCCGCTACGATTTCCTTTTTATTCTCGATCGTTCTTCCCATTCGTTATCACCTCCTTAGTTGGGAATAAACTACGAAACTTGAACGTTCTGCAAAGCAAATTGCTAACATTAACTTGTAAGTTTCCATAAAAAAACCTCGGTGGAAACCGAGGCAAGGACAAAGCTTTCACTAGTTTTATCACCCGTTTTCTGATTTGAGGGAGTCCTAAATCAGAAAACGGGCTGAAAACAATTGAGCTAAATCGATACCTCGGCAGGATATTAAGACGAACACCTGCGGTCTACGGTATTACAAAGGAGTTGAAGCGGGTTAGCAATAGGCAACTTAAAACAACAGAACAAAAACTAAGCTCATTCAGAGCCAGCAGCGGGTAAACTCAAAACTATTGAGCCGCTTCCAGCTTGAGGTCTCTGAGGGCATTAATGTCTACCTCGATGGAGGGCCCCATAGTGGCGCTGACAAAGATACTCCGCCAGTACCGACCCTTAGCCCCAGAAGGACGATTACGATCGATACAGTCCTGAAGAGCTTTGAGGTTAATCAGTAAATCTTCTGCGGGAAAGGTGACTTTGCCAAAGAGAATGTGGACAATACCGGTTCGATCGGCCCTGAACTCCAACTTACCTGCCTTAAACTCAGCAATGGCGCTGGTTAGATCGGCGGTGACGGTCCCCCCTTTAGGAGAGGGCATTAAGCCTTTGGGTCCCAACATCCGCCCTAGTTTCGCAATTTTAGGCATCATGTCTGGGGTGGCAATCAGCAAATCAAAGTCCAACATTCCTTTTTGAATATCGGCAATCAGCTCATCGCTGCCCACAAGATCGGCACCGGCACTGTTCGCTTCTGAAACTTTTTCCCCTTGGGCAATTACCGCTACTCGGATCGATTGTCCGGTTCCTTTGGGGAGGGCTACGGTTGTCCGCAACTGTTGATCCGTATATTTAGGATCAATGCCAAGGCGGATGTGGGCTTCGGCAGATTCAGGGAACTTCGCCGTTGCGGTTTCTTTGAGCAGGTTTAAAGCGGCCAAGGGCTCGTAGGCTGTCTCTTGGACTTTTTCCCGCAACGCTTTAAGGCGTTTTGATACTTTTTTTGTCATGTCTTCAGGGCTCCTGGGGTCTTAACGAAGCGATCGCCTCTCCCCCAATTTGTTCACAGAATTAAAAGTCTAACAGGGTAGAGGCTGGTTGGCAAGAATTACCGATCTCCGGATCTCCGGATCTCCGGCTAAGTCACGTTTCGCTGAGCCGCCAGCACAGCCTCATCCGCCGGAATTCTGATATTAGATGCAATACCCAGGATCTGAAGACCTCGGATAAACAAAAAGGTGAAATCTGGCAGGTCTTTTACGGTATTGTCGGCAATTTGAATGCCCTGTCGAGCAGACCAGGGAAATGCATGGTGAAAGTTATGCCACCCTTCTCCTAGAGTCAAGAAGGCAACGAGACCGTTATTGCGGCTGTGGTCACTTGTGACAAAGGGCTGCGACCCAAATCGGTGGCACACCGAGTTCACGAGCGCGACCCCATGAAACAGCAGCGTTGTGCTGACAAAGAAAGCAGCCAAGTACTCCAAACCGCCCAAGGCATAGGATAAGCAACCCAGACCTATCAGGGGCAAAAAGTGTAAGCGATCGATCGTTCTCATCACCGGATCCTGCTCGATATCGGAAGGTAGTCGGGATGGAATAAAGCTTGGAGACAGTAACCATCGATAGTGAGACCACCAAAACCCCTTAGTGGAGTCATGGGGATCGCTGTTCTGATCCGTAGACTGATGATGTTCTAAGTGATGAGCCTTCCACCAACTCGGTCCCATCTGCCCACAAGAAGCAGCCACAAGGCTGCCCACCCACTTGAACCAAGCAGGGGAACGATAGGCCTTATGGGTGAGTAGACGATGATAGATGGCTGTCACTGCGAGCATGCGGAACCAGTACAGAAAGACTGCCCACACCCAAGCTCCAACGGACAACCCGGTAAAGAGGGTCAGCAACAGACCAAAGTGGCTGACCATAATGAGCACTGGGCCAATCCAGTAACCGATCCGAGTCCATTGAGAATAGTGTTGGGTTTCTTGTTCTTGCGTAGAAAGGCTAAAGGAAAGACTGTCAGGGGAGGAGACATTTCTAGGGGGCATTCTTTCCGTCTTCCCCGATTGATTGAAAGGTTAACCAATTAATAATGATAAGCCTCGAAATTTCAAATTATAGACCGTTGCGATCGTGGCAATCTAGACCACTTTTGTAGTTCCTATTCTACCAGATTTGGACTTATTTCTGAGGAGTCGGTTTTCTCGATCGCGGGCTTTGTCCACCGTTAGAATTTAGTCTATTACCGGGTATTCGGCATTCCAGGGCAACTTTGGATACCCACACAAGAAGAGAAATTGGGGTAACAGGTGTAGCTGCTTGTTGTAATTAGTTGAGGTGCCCAGGGAAAATTTTGGACTTTTTCAAGGTGCTCTTCTGTCCTGTACTAGACTGGTATGGCAAGCTCAGACCTAGCGTTGTAATGTCCGTAATTTTACTCACTTTAATTATCGCTTTTGCCACCATTTTTGTCCAAGTGTTATGCTTCTCTGTTCTTCACCTGGGCGATGTTATTAATCACCCTTTACTGTACTTGGGTCTGGGGGGAACAGTGGTGCTGCTGTGGGCTTTTGCGGCAGAGTCCCCCTAGGGACGGTTAGCTATTGCTTCTCAAAACAGGAGGGAAAGAGTGGCCTACTCCATTCTCCTCCCGTTAGTGGGTATCCGGTATGCGATTAAGCACTCATATAGTCATACCTTGAAGATCGTACTGGCATCGTCACGGGTTCAGCAGCAGCGGGCAAACTCCGGTGAGGGGGGGAGACCGGCGGCAGGGCGCGGACTCGTCGCAGTTGTTGCTGCTGATATTGTCTACGGCTGGCTTCTAGACCACAGGCCACTAAGAAAAAGGTAACCCCGAACACAATGACAAGATCAAAAAGAACTGTCAAAAGGACTTGCGCGAGATCATAGGGCATGATAGGTACCTCCTGACCTAAAAAAGGATGACTTTACGATGGTATTAAGAATGTTGCTACTAGGCAATTCGCTGAAGATGGCAGCGTAGTGCTTCCTATTCCACTCTAACGTTAATTTTGTTTCGCAAAATGCCCTTAAGTCGTAAATTCCTTTAAATTTTCGGCTTCCTGGCCCTGCTGATCGACTGTTGTGGCAAATAGGGAGTCCAGTACAATTTCTTGGGCGATCGGCATTTGGCCATAGGTGAACCCCTTGGGGAGAGTTGGAGGGAGCATGGCACTTAATCTTGCCCAGGCGTAGGGGCTACCGTATACCACTAAGGCTTTGAGGGTCCCCTGAGCCAAGAGGTGGGCAATCCAATCCTGCATCCAGGGATGGGTCGCTCCGGAACCGCGAAAGGGATTCCCCCGGACAAAAATCTGGAGCAGGGTTTGGGGGAGGGTTTGGGGAGGCAGCTTAGCACTGCTTTGATCCAGGACTTGGCAGCGATAGCCTAGGGCTGCGGGCTGTTTGACCGCTGGGGTATGGGGGGCGAGAAAGGGGGTCTGGAGCAGATTATCCAGCAAAATTAGATTAGTCCCGTTGTTGTCTGTTGCAGGGGCAAGGGTGCCCTGAACCTGCTGCGATCGCCTTAAAATCGATCGACTCAGGGTTTCTCCGTGGGGTTCGGCTAAAGTGCCTAAGGCGGTTAAAGGAGAAGAGGAATTCTGAGGAATGCCTGGGCTCACCTGCTGTTTTGCTTGCCAGAGCCGTTGTAGTGAGGCTTCAATCCGCTCGATCGTCAACCGTCCTGTTTCAACTGCCTGGAGAATGCCATCGATCGCTGCGGTGGGGTCTACGGGCATTAACACCACATCAGCCCCCGCTTCTAGGGCCAAGATCGGGGCTTCTACTGCTCCATAGCGCTGGGTAATGGCCTGCATAATTAAGGCATCGGTGACAATAATGCCGTCAAATCCCCAGGCTTTGCGCAAAATATCCGTGAGAATTTTGGAGGATAGGGTGGCCGGGTAGTCCGCATCTAGGGCGGGTAAAGCCAAATGGGCGGTCATAATGCTGGAGACCTGAGCCTCGATCGCTGCCCGAAAAGGCTTCCATTCTAGGGATTCTAAACGAGAACGATCGTGGGGAATTTGGGGTAAATCCAAGTGAGAATCGATCGCGGTGTCTCCATGACCCGGAAAATGTTTGGCGGTCGTTAAGACCGGATAGCCCTGACAGCCTTGGATAAACGCCTGGGCGAGGGCGCTCACCACTTCAGGGGTTTCCCCGAAAGACCGCACGTTAATCACAGGGTTGAGGGGATTATTATTCACATCCACCACCGGCGCTAAAATCCAATTGAGACCAATGGCTATGGATTCCTGGGCAACGATCGCCCCATACTGATGGGCAAATTTCTCTGCCTCTAAACAGGATGAGGATTGCTCCTGAGTTGCTAAGGCTCCTAACGCGAGGGGCGGTGGCAACCAATTTGCTCCGGCAAAGCGTTGTCCCACGCCTTCCTCCACATCCGCTGCAATCAAGAGGGGAATCTTTGCCCAAGCTTGTAGGCATTGGGTGCGCAAAGCGACCTCGGGGGCACTTCCCCCCAGCAAAATAACCCCACCCACGCCCACCTCCTCAATCCAGTAGCGCAGGATTTCCTGGGGGGCTTCCCATTGAGGATAAGCAATTTGGCGATCGAATAAATGCCCCGATGCCCGCACGATAATTAATTGAGCAATTTTTTGACGCAGGGATAAGTGATCCCAGGAGGAAAGGAGAGCGGTCATGGCACTTTCTCATGGATAAAGCATCGGAATGCTTTTCATTAAACCTCATTCCTAGAGACAGGAGGACTACCAACTTCAGGCGGAAGAATGCGGAGCGCTAGACTTTTCCCTTAAATTTTTCCGCTTTCAGTGGAAAGCTCTGAGTATTACTGCACACTCGGTAAAGTATTGAGGTGATCTAAAAATTGCTGGAGTTCCTTAAGGGTGAGTTGGCGTAGGGATTGCTTACCCTGACCAAATCGTCTGTGAATAAAGTTTCGCCCTGTATCGGGGGACCAACCCACTCGCTGCATTTCTTCCCCAATAGGAGGGAATAAATTAGGAATAAAACCAGCAATTAATTTCCAACAGGGTATTTCTCCCTGCCAATCGGGATAAGCCCACGGCATACTTAAACTCAGGGTTGCAAAACAGGTTTGAACGGGTTTGTATCCTTCGTCTAATCGGCTTGCAAGAACAGGATCTGTAATACTCAAGCTCTCTAAAAAGACATCACGATTGATGCTAATGTTAGCTTTCCAAGTATGACCCGATCTACTCACTCGAAACTCTTTTAATTTAACCAATTGTAAGGTTTGACGTTCCGCAGGCGGTAAGCCTTTTAAGTAGGATGGCAGGACGCTTTTACTGTTGTTATGGAGAATCCATTCTTCCTGACTACAAAATCTAAATAAATCGGCCGGTAAACAGTAGCCGATCGATCGCCATTTTCCCGGTAGGATAGATAGATTTTCAGACTCAAAGCCAAAATTATTCCCCGTATCAGCCAACGGAATTTCCAAAATCTCCAGCAATTGAGGTTCCCGATCGTTAATCCGTCTGACTTCTTCTGGCACCCTGCCATCTTCAGGATAAAGTTGATCACATACGGGTCTAACCCATTTCCCCGTATCGAGATCAATCCCGGCAATACATCGCTCTTGATGCTTCCAAGAGTTAGCCAGACAAACGATTCTCTTTAGAGATGACATATCTCGACATCTCCCCATTTATCGCTTAAATATTCGGCCACTAGACGGCGATGGCAATGATGAGGCTTGGCTTCGCTACACAGCAAACAACTCTTATGCATCAGTTTTGGCGTGACGGACTGTTCAATTTGGCGATCGGACATGAGTTGTAAGAATTTTTCTTCATACACACTCCATTCTCCTTTCTGTTTCTTATACTCATCTAAAATATCTTTGGTTGGCGCTAAATCAGTACTATGAATATAATCAATATCACCAATTTTCTTGAGAAAATATTGTATATCTTGTTTTTTGGTGAATCCTGCCAATTGAGAAACATTATTTAACCGGGTATCAATGATGGTTTTAATTCCAGATTGTATTAATAGCTCGAAAAACTGCTCGGCACTCTTTTGTGTAAAGCCGATCGTAAAGACTTGAATTGAACTAGACATAGGGTACTCCTGACTAAATTTTCAAGTGGAACAATTAGCGAGCAAAAAATGAGACTTTTACTGACCTATTTCACGATTATCTTGGCAATATCGCATTACTCAAAATGGCTTTTGACTGAAAGGGAAGAAATTTAACGAAAGAGTACGGCGCAAAGCGCCACTGTGGCAGGTGGCTGCTCTGTTCACCACAATCAATTGAGGTTTTCCATATTTTTCTCGACATAAGCAATTTCTAAACCTTGCTTTTTGTAGGCTTCTATCAGTTGGTCTTCATCCGTTAGATTCAAAGTAAAATCCATTTCAAATAAAGAAGTTTGAATCACCCCCTTAAAACCATGCTTGGTGAGCAATCTATTTTCTAAATTATCATGGGTCTCTAAAGTACCATTAGGGTGAATATGCTGAATATCTAAGTTATAGTCTCTGAGGTGCTGACAAACTAAAATCGCTCTATGACAGGTCAGCGGATCTTTCTCTGCACACATCAAGGCAATGCGGTGTCGCTTGACTCCTTTGAGAATGCGCCGAATTCCATCTGTAAATAAATCTGTCTCTGCAATTTTTTCGTAAATGGCTTTACCCTCTACATAGCAACTTTGATCCTGAGGGCGGGCCCCTAGCTCTTGACCGAGAAAGACATAATGAATTCGATCGCTTTTAAGATGATCCTTTAATTGTGCTTGACAGTAATCTGGCAAATATCGACTATAAGGATTCGATCGGACATCGGCCAAGGCTGTAATCTCGTGCTGCTGTAATAGCTTGATAAAGTCTGTGATTGAGTGGTTAGAGTGACCGATCGTAAACAGGTTCATTGTCGTAAAAGTTTGTTGACGATAATGTTCATGAGTGCGGATCTAAAGTCGTCCTTAAAATTGCTGCAAGGATGATTCAAATTCGGCTTCTCGATACCTTAAACGTTTTGCTAGGATGAGCCCTTGTTGAAATTGTTCTCGTGCTTTTGTCGGTTGTTGAACGTGTAAATAGAGTTGTCCTAAACGATCGTAATTGTCTAGCAGGCCGAGTAAGTTAGAGGAGTAACGGTAGACTTGTCGTAGAAGTTCATAGGTTTGAATGGCATCTTGGGGTTTTTCTTCCTGCTCTTGTAATTGTCCAAGGGACAATAAAATATTTTGAGCACTTTCAAACTGTTGATTTTCCTGAGCAAATCGGTAGGCTCTTTTATAGTTTCTTATCGCTAAGTCAGATTCTCCGGTCTCTTGCTGTGCTGTCGCTAAAGTGGTTAATAAGGCTGGTGCCTCTTCCGGTATACCCAGATCTAGTGTTAAGGCGATCGCTTCCTCTAAGGCGGAAATTTCGATTTCGGAATTACCACTTTGTTTGGCTAAAAAAGCTAAGGAAATTAAAAGGGATCGTTCCTCTTCCAAATTCTCTGGTGTCACGGGAAACGATCGCAGCAATTCTAATTGTTGCTGGGTATACTTTACGGCTAATGCATATTGTAATGCGCCCCAATGAACTTGCACGAGTTGTTCGAGTACGGCCTGGGTGGCAGTGCTATCCTGCTGGGTTTGGGCAATGTCTAATTGAAATTCATAAAATGCTTGGGCCGCATTTAAATCTCGTACCTGTTGATAAGCATCTCCTAAAGCCATGGCATCTATGGACAAAAGCTGCTGAGGGGTTTGGCGAAATGTGGCTTCTAAGGTGTGTAAGCGATCGGTAATGATTTGCAGATCTTCATTCCGACCCTGTTCCCAGGCATATGCCCCAACGTAGCCCAGTCCTTTAATCTCTTCCGATCGTCCTAAAGCCCGTTGTAAGTTCAGCACCCGAAACCACTGCTCAAAGGCCTGATCTCCTTGATCAGCGGCCAGCAATGCTTGGGCTTCCTGATCCAATTGCACGATCGTTTCTTGAATAGCTCGCCGTTCCAGGGGCGAGAGGGATCGTTGCAAGGTGGGATTCGGGAGTAGGGGATCCGGTTCTAGTGTCGTGAGGGAGCGCGGCTTTTCAGCTTCAGCCCAAGCCGGAGCAGCCAGACTAATCAACAAGCCCGCTAACCATAAAGATTGCGAAATTGAGGTCACGAGATAAGGCCTCCTGTAACGCCCGATCGAGAAAAGATTTTTTGAAAATAGGCCTGATATAACCCACAACTGAACTGATAGCGATCGTCTTTCCAATGGACTAAACCCAACCCCCATAACTTCGCGCTCGTTTCCAAGTCTAAATTTTTGGTCTCAGGATGATCCAGAATGTCTTGAAGACTGCTGACCAGTTTAGGTTCCCGCTGCAATTTCTGCCACTGGGCGCGGAGATAGTTTTTATAAATGCCACCATCTTCAAGGGCTTCGTCTAAAATTAAGGACAATTCAAGCTGGTGGCGAAGACTATGGTATAGGGCAAAGCGCACAAGGTAAGGAAAGCCACTCGAGACTTGCATCAACCGCATTAAGAGATTTTTCCTGAGATCCAGTCCTTGTAATTTTGCCAATTGTTCCACCTGAGAACAATTGAGAAGGGGCAATTCAATGGCAAGCCCTACGTTAAAGGGAGATTGATAGGTCTCTAGGGGAATGTAAATGTCTGTGGAATGAATTAAAACAAACCGTAATTTCTGCCAACGAGAAACATCTTTGGTCTCTTCATGCCACGATCGTAACAGAGCTAAAAAGTCCTTCGCTACCGCTGGATATTCAAAAATTTGATTTAATTCATCCAAGGCTAAAACGAGAGGACGATCGATCTGGTTGAGTAAATACTCCTCAAAATATAAGGTGCTACTCACTAAGGGACCAATATCTTCATCCCAATAATCATCGAGTTGGGGGGAGATGCCCAACTTTTTGCTGATAAAAACACAGAACCAACGAAGAAATTTATCAATGGAGCTGAGAACGGGACTGCCACCACTCTGAAGGTTTAATCGAACTGTGGCGTAATTTTGCTGAGTAGCATAGTCCAAAATTCTCACCATCAAGGATGTTTTGCCCATGCGGCGAGGGCCTTTAATCCGAATAAAAGCGCCAGCCTGGAGAATTTCGGCATAGGTAGACTGTTCAATAGAGTCCCGCTCGATATAGAGTGCAGAGGAGAGTGGGACTTGACCTTCAGGGGATTCTAAGGCAACCGGAACGGCAGGCACTAAATCGGGGGACGATCGCAGTTTATATTCCAATAACGATCGACAGTTCGTCTTATTAACTTTTTCCGCAAGAATTGAAGATAAAAGTTGCCATAATTTGGGGGCAACCAGTTGCTTAATATAAGTTTCAGAATAGCGAACCTCTTGGGCGATTTGTGCATAGGTTTTTTGGGTATCTGCTAGGGATTCTCGCAAAATAACTTTCTGCACAAATGTCAAGTCATTGCCCGTCTTGTGGCTGACAAGGGTTTCAACAAATTGGACAAGCTCGTCTGTTAATTCCATTGATGGCGACTTCCTGCGGGACACAGCCCTTGCTGCACACTAGACTATAAGTGTTCCGGAAATTATACAACAGTTAGAGTTCTGACGATATGAACAATATCGATTGACGGTAGGGATTGAGATGATTACTGATCCAGAATCATCAGCATTGCTATTCTCATTGATGAGGGTATTTACGGGTATTTGGTAGCAAATAGACTTGATTTTCTACTCAAGATAAGATTGACAACCTCAATTTTGCCTCTTCCTGATTCACTCCATTTTCAGGCTAGCAACTTAAGGTGGAAGAGTGCCCCGCTCTTCCATTAAATTTTTCGCTTTCCTGTGGTTTGCCGGATGATGTACTGAGTCCTGGGGTTATGAATTTTATGACTTGTTGGTCTGGGAAGGTTGGTCTCATACTGAAGACTACTCGAAGCGAACCAGTCTGCGGAAGCACAGCACCTGCATTTAACCGACCTGCGTGATTGCACTGAGTGCTTCACCTTCCGTTGCTCCTCCGAGTTTTATCAGGGGTCAAAGTTTATAGGGGTCAAAATGAAACGTTTTAACTCTGATCATTTTCCACAACAACACATCACTGATGGTCAGGTTGAATTTGCCACGAGCCGTCTCCCCCATCTCTTTCAGACTTTAGATGAATGTTTTCTGCAACGGGGTCTAAGTCCTGCTCAACCCCTGATATTTGAATGCGCCAATAGCACCCAGAATGCGATCGTCTTACTGTATCTTTTCGATCGGGGGTATAGCTTTTTACTCTTACCTCCCGCCACGCCAGACTTCGATCTCACGACATTACCGACCTTCTTCCCCTCAATTTTGAGGGTGCAAGATTTACCCCTAGCGGAGGTCACGGACTGCATTGAGGTGCAGCCCAATCCAGCCTTTACGACTATTCCCGAAGCCTTACGAAGAGGCGATCGCCTCTATATGCGCACCTCCGGCAGTACGGGAACCCCCAAATTAGTGCAGCATCACCACGATCGCTTCTTCCAAAATGTTGAAGCGGGGAAAGCGAGACTCCAACTCACGGCTAACGATCGGGTTGCCATTCCGGTTCCGCTCTTTCACATGTATGGGCTGGGGGCTGCCTTTTTACCCAGTATTTTAGCCGGTGCTTCCGTGGATCTACAGAAGGGCGCAAACCTATTGCGCTACATCCAACGGGAACAAAAGTTTGATCCCACCGTTGCCTTCATGACTCCCATCTTCTGTGAAATGCTCCTTAAGGGGCGCAAGTCTCCTCGACCCTACCGGATGACGGTGGCGGCAGGGGATCGGGTGCGATCGGAAACCTTCGATCGCTATGAGGCGCAATTTGGCTGTTTGGTCAAACTGTACGGCAGTACAGAGATGGGGATTATGGCCGCCGCAAGTCCCGAAGACACAGTGACCTTGCGTTCCCAGAGTGTGGGGCAACCCTTACCTGGGATTCACTTTAAGTTAGAAAATCCCCAAACTGACCTTCCCCCGGATCTGGAAGGACTGGGGGAACTCTGGTGCCAGAATCCCACGGGCTTTGAAGGCTATGTCGATCGTTGCGGTAATCCTGTCGTAGAGGCGCCGATTTCCAACGCCGGATCCGATTGGTTCCGCACTAAGGATTTTGGACAAATGAGCGACACGGGGCACATTGCCGTTGTGGGTCGCTGTGATCACAGTGTGAACCGAGATGGTCTGCTGGTATTTTTCTCCGATGTCGAGCGGGCGATCGATACCTGCAACGCTGTGGAGTTATCCGTAGTGGTGGCGAAGGGAGAAAGTGCTCGGGGCAAAGGTCTAGTCGCCTACTGTATTCCGGCCAAAGGTTTTCAACCAGTGGAATCTGAGATTCGAGCCCATTGCTTCGATCGTTTACCCAAGCGAGCGGTACCAGACACCATCGAAATTCTCAAAAGTCTACCCTTGTTACCCAATGGCAAGGTAGATCGCCAGGCGCTCGTCCGGCTCTAACGGGAATTTTCGGTAACTTTCAACTTTGAATTTTATTTTTGGAGGACTTAATCATGGATCAAGCTAGCATTATCGCCAAACTCAAAGAGATTATTGCCGATGAACTAGACATTAATTTAACGGTGGAAGAAATTGATGAAAATACCTCTTTATTTGAGGATGGCTTAGGATTTGATTCAATTGCCACTGTTGAAATGATTTCCCTCGTGGAAAAACACTTCGACGTACAATTTGAAGACTCTGAACTCAGTCCTGAATATTTTGGTAACCTGACGATTCTCTCCAAGTTTATCATCAGCAAAATGGAAGCCCAAGTCGCTGTATAAATTCAGCCTAGCTTTTTCTCCCGCTCATTTTTCTTTTCTGCTCACATCCATAGTCTTTAGCTGAGGTAAACTCTCATGATTGCGATCGCTGATCCTAAGTCAACTCTAGAACTGAAGCGCTTACCCCTGATTACCAACTATCCCTCTTTTCGACGTTGGAATCGTAAAGCCTTAACCCAAAAGGTTGAAGGGCAACCCATGTGTATTTATGTGCACATTCCCTTTTGTACTCAGCGCTGTTCTTTTTGCTACTATAAAACCGTTGATCTCAAAGATTATCGTCCTGAAGTCGATCGCTATGTTGATGTGTTGTGCCAAGAAATTGACATGGCAGCCGAGAAATTCCACCTTGGCGATCGTCCCATCCATGCGGTGTACTTTGGCGGCGGAACGCCTTCCCTACTGGTGGAAGGTCAGGTCACTAAAATTGTAGAAGCCCTCCGCCGTAACTTTAAGCATTTTGATAATAAAAATCAATTTTCCTTTGAAGCAGAACCCCTCACCATTTCTCGGTCTAAATTAGAAACCTTGAAAAATCTCGGGGTCACCCGCCTCAGCATGGGAATGCAATCCTTTGTAGATAAAATTATCAAATTAAGTGGTCGGGGACACGATGAGAAGCAAGCCTACCGAGCGATCGAATTGGCTCAAGAAGTCGGCGCAGGTCAGTGGAATATTAATATTGACTTGCTCAGTGGGTTAGCTGGGGAAACGGATGAAACCTGGGATCAAAGTGTAAGACGGGCGATCCAAACCGGCGTGGAAAGTATCACTGTTTATAAGATGGAAGCCTTTGCCAATACTGAGGTCTTTGATCAAGGGGTGCGTAAGGAAGAAATTGCCTTACCTTCTGAGGAAAAGGAGATGCAGTTTGCTGAACATGCCATGAATGTCTTAATGGACTCCAATTATCTGCCTTGGAGCTTCTTTACCTATACCAAAGATGGCTGTGATGAGAGTCAATATATTACCAGTATTTGGCGAGGGATGGACTTTTATGGTTTTGGGGTTTCCGCCTTTGGTTCCTTAGGAGATTCTCTCTTACAAAATACCAGTGACATGGAGAAATATGCTTCTACGTTAGAAGATAATGCCTTGCCTTTAAGCCGGGGCTATCGCTTTAACACCGTCGATCAAATGGTACGGGAAGTTCTGATGGGAGCCAAGCTATTAAGTCTGGATCTCAAGGGCTTTAAGGAACGTCATGGCTGCAAATTAGAAAAAATTTGTGCTAGCACTCTTCGTGAACTTCAACAAGAAGGCTTAATCACCGTTTCTGCGGATACCTTGGAATTGACTCGGAAAGGAATGCTCTACGGAGATTTTGTCAGTCAAACCCTCGCAGATGCCATTCAGAACTTCTTCACCTAACCGCAAGATTGGGCGGCTTTGCCGCCCTAAAAAAATCCAAACAATCTTCGTATCTTCTAACTCCTTAGTCCATAACTACAACCCCTAACTCATCCTTGGGTTTCGCTCTGCTCTACCCAACCCACAAAAAATAATTATTCAGAACTAATTTCTAACCTCTAAAACTTATTTTCTATGATTATTACTACCCCTATTCAAACCTATAAGCTTCCTAAGGATCTCTATCCCGATCCCTTAGAAAATGAGCTACAACAATTTTCGGACATAGATTGGCAAAACTTTCCTCAAGGTTTACCTTTAATTGCCTTGGGGGGAAAGTTAACCGACGATTTGCCCTTAAGTAGTAGCTTAAAACCGACTACCTTACTGGCCCAATGCCCTATTCTGCAAACCTGGTTAAGCCAGTCTCGCATTGTCCTTGGGCGAACCCGCCTCGTTCAGCTTAAACCGGAGGAACAGCGGAGTTATCAAGATAGCCAGACCTATTATCAATCTGTCCATCGATCGCTCTGGATTCCCCTAGTTAATGCAGATCAGTGCTCTCTCAAGATTCAAGGGGAATCTTTAAGTCTAGATTTAAATCGACTCTATCTGTTTAATCCCTCCGATCGCTATTCCCTCAGCTATCACGGAAACGATCGTTTTCTTGCCCTGTGGATTGAAACTCCTCTAGATTTGGATTTGCCAGACTGGATTACCCATCCCTATCAATTCAAATTAGACCCAGAGCCAACTTTATCGATCGTTCCCTATTGTTTCCGGGTCATTAACCCCTTAGAAATGGATAGCCTTCTGGAACCGTTGAAGATAGAATTACAGTCTGAAGCACCACCAGTCGAGTATCAAACTCTATCTGCACAAATCGATCAGTTTTCTCGTAATTGGGTTAAAACCTTTCATCAATTTGGCTATAGCTTACGGGGAGAGCTACAGTATCGTGATCTCATTCTTTTTTTCAAAGAAAGTATTACGACTAAGGCAACTCAACATCTCTCTATGACTGGGCGGGGACAACGATCGCTGAAAATTATTGGCTCCGCGTTAATGCCCACAGAACAAACGGGATTACGACAATTTAGTCGTCGGGTGATGGCAAAACGTAAAAAAGAAGTCATTCACGCTTGGCAAGGAGTAACGGAGCAAGATATTCCTTACTTTGAAACCCCCATTTTTATTGTGTCTGCACCTCGAGCGGGCAGTACCTTGCTCTTTGAAACCCTATCGCGCTTTCCAGAATTTTGGAGCATTGGTAAAGAAAGTCATGATCTGATTGAGGGAATTCCCGAACTTCATCCCTCTAGTCATCACTATCAGTCCAATCAACTCGACGAAGCGATCGCTACCCCTGAGATTATTCAAACGTTACAAAAGCGTTTTGTTGCTCAACTGCGCAACTCAAACAATATCTTTTATCTTAGTCTCGATGCTGCAGAGCGATCGCAGTCTATTCGTCTTTTGGAAAAAACACCAAAAAATGCCTTAAGAATTCCTTTTCTCAAAGCAGTTTTTCCTGAAGCTCGTTTTATTTATCTGTACCGCAAGCCCGCTGCTAATATCAGCAGTATGTTAGAAGGGTGGCGACTACGTCGCTTTGTCTCTTACCGAGATTTACCCAATTGGCCCTATAAAGAATGGAGCTTTTTACTCATTCCCAATTGGCAAAAATTAACTCATTGTTCCCTCGCCGAAATTGTTGCCCATCAGTGGACTGCTGCCAATGCCTGCATTCTCAACGATTTGCAGAAACTCCCTCGCCATGAGTGGCAGTTTATTGATTATGACGATTTGGTGAATACGCCTCAATCTACCATTCGGAACATGAGCAAGTTTGCAGGATTAATGCCAGATGAAACTATTGAACGATCGCTGGCAAAGGGGTTACCCACGTCCTGCATGACCCTATCGGCATCGTCCCCCGATAAGTGGCGCAAACATGAGGACGAGATTAACCCTGTGTTACCCCTTACGCAGTCAATTTGTTCACTTGTGGAGGAACTAAAATGGTCGCAACCTTAATGCCCAAAGATCAAACCGCTCTTGCTAGTCCTAAAAAAGCGAAAACAGTCCGAGAACTAGGAGCAGTGGATATTTCTGCTATCCGTGAGGATATTCTCAAGCTTCCCCAAGATCTGTGGAAGTCTGAAGATACCGCAAAACCTAATAAATTTGAACAGCTTGGCCGCACAGAGCACATTGTCTTTTGCTTTGTCAAAGATTACGACAAGCATTGGGAAACTATTTCTTATCCGATCTGGGATGAGTGGAAATCTCGTCTGCAACCCGTGATGGATCAAGCTACTAAAGCCTATGGTTACAAACAGGGAAATTTTTCCCGTGTTATGCTGGCAAAACTACCCGCCCATAGCAAAATCTCTCTCCATATTGATCCCTACGGTTCTTCCTATTTCACTCACAAAATTCACATTCCGATCCAAACAAATCCCGAAGTGGAATTTATTGTCGGTCGTAGCCGTTATCATTTTGAAGAAGGCTATGCCTATGAAGTCAACAACAAGGCTTTACATGGTGGTGTAAACAATGGCGAAACCGATCGTATTAACCTGATCATTGAATATTTTGAAGTCGAAGAAAAATAGTTAAAACTATAGGCTGTATTTTGTGTTTTTCCTAATCCAGCCTATAGATACTATTGAAGCATACCTCGATTAATGATGGTGAGTGGCTTCACCGTCTGCCACCATCCCTAAAACTACTTAGAAATAAGAGCCAAGTTTAAGATTTTTCGAGGTTACTTTAGGTTCAGCCTTAGAACTTAACACTAAAAATTTATTACGATGCTCATCTCCTACGATCGTCAGTTCATTTTTTTTCACGTTACCAAGGCAGCAGGAACTAGCGTTAAAAAGGCTCTAGATCCCTATGCCCAGGAACCAGAAAAATTTAAGATTGCTCGTCCACCCCGGGAAGTCGATGGAGCCCCAAATTCCTTCTATGAAATGTGGGAATCCATGTTGTGGCACGCTAAGGCTCGAGACGCACAAAAGGAATTATCGCCGGACATTTACGATCGTTTTTATAAGTTTGCCTTTGTCCGTAATCCTTGGGATTGGCAAGTCTCTTATTATCACTTTATTCTCAAACAAGAGGATCACATTCGTCATGAACAAGTTAAGTCTATGGTAGGAGGTTTTGAAGAATATTTAGATTGGGTTATTGCAACTAAAAATCCCTTCCCTAAAGGTGCGACTAAGCTTCAGGCAGAAATTATCACTGATAAGTCTGGTGAATTAATTGTGGATTATGTCGGTCGTTATGAAACCATTCATCAAGACTTCAATGACGTTTGTCAACGCCTCGGCTTAGCGGTAACCTTACCTCATCTCAATCAATCTCAACACCGAGACTATCGAAATTATTATAACGATCGAACCCGTAAGTTAGTAGCGGAGTATTTTCAGCAAGACATCGAATTATTTGGTTATACTTTTGAAGGGTATCATCCCGAAGGAGGAAAAATTGGTAGGATTTCTAATCATCCGCTCAATCAAAAAGATTTAAAGTCTCTTGCCATATCCTTGGCTTAATTTCTTTTCTCTGAACAAAGCTTATAGGTAAGTCTCGTCATTCTGAAACAAATTCACCGCCTAGTTTAGGAGTACCTTTATGCAATCTATTTCTCTGAATAACTCCCTAAATCATCGTGATCCAGAACATAATGAATTGCGTCCTGATCTTCAGGAGTCTTTAGCCCATAGTCATATTGATCCTTCTCGTCTCAGTACCTTTCAGCGCATTGTGTTAACAACCGATGGAACGCTAACGGAAATTTTAGAAGCTTATCTCTACGAGAAAATTAAGCTCGTAAAATTAGCAGAAGCCCTGATTCCTTTAGCTGAAGATGTGGCCATGCTCCGGGTAGAAGCAGAAACCCCGGTCATTGAGCGTCGCATTCTCCTGCAGGGGAAAATCAGTCATCGTAACTGGGTCTATGCAGAGTCCATTATTATTCCCGATCGCTTAGATGAACGGTATCGAGAGCGCCTGTTAAAATCTGAAGAATCCATTGGACGGCTCTGGTTAGAACACCGGGTGGAAACCTTCAAAGAGATTGTAGATTCTTGTCGAGAATTGGCAGGCGATCGAGCAGAATACTTCCGCATTCGTCCCACGGATTTATTACTATCCCGGACTTATCGCGTCTTTTCTCACGGTCAACCCATTATGTTGATTACAGAGAAGTTTCCGGAAACATTCTTTTTGGAAGATAAGTTCTAAAATCTAAATGATTTCAGTCAAAAGTCTGAAAGCGATACCAACGAACAGAGCAACAAACAGAGGAGTGTGACGTGAAACGTCCATTCTTCTGTTTTTAGTTGACAGCCCGTTTCGGAGATACTTCCATGCCGTTCCGCAATATCCTCCAGGATCTTCCTTCGTACTATCTAAACTGGAATACAGATCAAGTTCAGCCCAAAAATGATGAATTTAGCAGCATTCTAGAACAAGTTCCAGGCATGACCACTGCCAACGTTTTACAAGTGCTGAACTGGGCAGTCGCAGGATTAGCGGAAGATGAAATCTATTGTGAGATTGGTACCTATTTGGGATCGACCTTAATTGGGGCATTATGGGGACATTCTCAGGTAACTGCGTGGGCTGTCGATAACTTTGCAGAATATAATCCGGGTGGAAATAATTTTCTTCAACTTCTTGCCCATTTAGATCAGTTTGATTTGACCGATCAGGTTTGCTTTTTTGATCAAGATTTTGAGGCTTTTTTTGCAGATTTTAGAGAACTACCCGAGCCGCCTAAAATTGGAGTTTACTTTTATGATGGTGCCCACGATTATCGATCGACTTTGATGGGCCTATTATTAGTAACTCCTTTTTTGTCTGATGAAGCCCTGATCATTTTAGATGACTATAATTGGCAGTCAGTACAACAAGCCTCTTGGGACTTTATCACCTTATATCCTCAGTGCAAGAGTATCTTAGAACTTCATACCCCAATCGCCCGTTATCCTTCATTTTGGAATGGACTGCACGTTATTCAATGGCAACGCAATCGATCCAGATCTCTAGATTTTAATATTATCCAGCAACATCGTCAGCAATCTCTTATTACCGATCTTTATAACTTACAACTCAAAGAACAACAAGCCGAGCAGACTAAAGGGCTTTTTTATGAAGCCTTACATTGGCATGAAGAGCAAAATTTTAATCGAGCAGAAAATGCTTACCAACGCTATTTAGATCAGTGTCCAGAAGATGGAACTGCCTGGCTTAATTTGGGAAATCTCTATTGCTCTGAAGAACAACTCAAATTGGCTTTCTCTTGTCTAGAAAAAGCTTTAGAATTTGGTAGTGAACATCCTAGTTTATTCTTAAACTTAGGAAAGTGTTTGGTTATGTCAGGAGATCTGAATACTGCCATCACTTATTATCAAGAAGGTTTACGTCGATATCCTGACTATTTAGAGTTTCAAGATAACCTCAAACTCATAGAAAAAATTCAAGAGAGTCCTGCTGATTTTTATCGACAACAAGGCGATCGTTATTTCCAGGCAGGCTATTATGCGGCTGCGTACCAAGGGTACAGATTAGCCTTACAGCAAGGGGATACGAGTGAAACCCTGTATTGCAATGTATTGCGGTGTTTATTACAACCTGGGGTAGAAGGGGATCAAATTACTCTTCTCCGGGAAGCAGTTTCTCAATACCCTCAGAATGAGTTTTTAGCCTTTCATTTGGTTACCGCTTTAATTCGCTCTGCAGATCCATCTGCTTTAGCTGTTGCGGCTAATCTGTCTCAACAACAGCCCCAAAGTTTTACCTTGAAGCTTTTTGCTAAGCTGACAACTCCACTTTTGTATAGCTCCGAAGCAGAAATTGAATCTCATAACCAACGTTATCGAACTAATATTCAGAACTTAATCAGTACTCTAGACTTAAATGATCCGGATACTTTAGACGCGGCTGTTTTAGGTGTAAACCGGTTTAATAACTTTTATCTAACTTATCAGGGATACAATTTAGTTTGGGAACAACAACAGTACGGAAATCTTGTTCATAAAATTATGACGACTCGCTATCCTCAGTGGCGAGACTCCTTACCTATTCCGCCTGTAGAACAAAAAATTCGTGTTGGTTATGCCTCGTCCTATCTCCACAGTTATAGTGGTACGTTTTGGTTGATGGGCTGGCTCCAATACTGCGATCGTACTCAATTTGAAATCTATTGCTATTACACGGGCAATACTCCTGATGTGGTGACTGACTTTTTCAGGGAAAATAGCGATGTCTTTCACCATTTCCCGGATCAATTTGAGGCAGTCTGTCAACAAATTCGAGAGGATAACTTACATATCTTGGTTTATCCCGAAATTGGAATGCAGGGATCTACGATCGCTCAGGCTGCTCTCAGACTTGCCCCGATACAATGTACCGCTTGGGGGCACCCTCTCACCTCTGGATTACCCACGATCGATTATTATCTCTCCAGTGAACTGATGGAGCCGGAGGATGCTCAAGAGCATTATACAGAGACTGTAATTCGCTTCCCCCATTTAGGAATTTGCTATCGACAACCCTCCCTGCCAGATCCGTTACCAAAATCAAGATCAGATTTTGGCTTAGCAAACTCCGAGGTTGTCTATCTGTGCTGTCAAGCTCCCTTTAAATATTTGCCCCAATATGATGATTTACTTGTGAGCATTGCCGAAAAGGTGACCAATGCTAAGTTTATTTTTATCCGATCTGAAATCCTCAAGCCTCGCCTGAGTCAAGCCTTTGCCACCAGAGGGTTAGATTTCGATCGTTACAGCCTATTTCTACCTTCTCAACCCCGTCCCGATTATCTAGCCCTCAATTGCTTGGCAGATATTTACCTGGATACGATCGGCTTTACCGGTGGGAATATGACCTTGGATGCCCTAGCCTGTGGTTTACCCGTGGTGACCTTGCCCACCAGTGTTATGCGGGGACGGATGTCTGCTGCCATGCTGCGCCGTATTGAGGTAACCGAAACGATCGCAACTTCCACAGATCACTATATAGAAATCGCCGTAAAGTTAGGTCTAGAAACACCGTTACGTGAAGCGCTCAAACAAAAAATCACAGCACGATGTTCACTGCTCTTTAACGATCGAGAGTGTATTACAGCTTTAGAACAGTTCTATCAAGAAAAGGCTCACCAGACCATCCTGTAAGGTAGTCGCTTCAACCCATCCCACAGTCTGAAGGAAAGCCCTTCAAAGCACCCTAGGAACGATCGAGGGTTGCTAAAATTTCATCCAAAATCTCCCGTGCGCCCTGTTCCCGCAATTTAGCAGCAAGATCCAACCCTAACTGTTCCGCCTGTGCGGGGGCACCGCTCACTTGATCCCGAATCAGACGTTGGCCATCTAAACTGGCCACCATCCCCGTTAGGACTAATTCACTTTCTGTCCATTCTGTATTCACCCCGATCGGAACTTGACATCCCCCTTCTAACTCCCGCAAAAACGATCGTTCTGCCGCACAACGTTGAGCAGTGGGGGTGTGTTCTAGGGCTTTAATAACGGCTAAAACTTCCGGCGCATCTTCACGACACTCAATACCCAAGGCACCTTGGCCCACAGCATGGAGGGAATACTGGGCAGGGATTTCTTGATGAATGCGCTCCTTCATATTTAAGCGCTGTAACCCGGCCGCAGCCAAAATAATTGCGTCGTACTCACCACTATCTAGCTTGGCTAAACGAGTATTTACATTCCCACGCACATCTTTAAAGACCAGATGGGGGAAATGGTGACGAAGCTGGGCTAAACGTCGTAAGGAAGAGGTCCCAATGACGGCTCCTTCGGGCAAGGTATCGAGTTGGCAATCTTTAAACTTTTCATGAACCACTAGGGCATCTGCCGGATTTTCCCGCTCTGTCACGCAGCCGAGCATCAACCCTTCCGGTAGATTGGTGGGTAAGTCTTTGAGGGAATGCACCGCAAAATCAATGGAGCCTTGGAGCATTCCGACTTCTAATTCTTTGGTAAATAGTCCTTTGTCCCCAATCTTGGCTAATGCCACGTCCAGAATAATATCCCCCTGGGTACTCATGGTTTCAACCTCAAACTGAGTTTCGGGGAACCGAAGTTGGAGTTGCTCCTGTACCCAATAGGTTTGGACAAGAGCTAATTGGCTTTTACGGGAACCAATGCGGATCTGAGCAGGAGTAGCCATTAACGCAGGACGGGGATATTACATGTACAGCTTACCTAGCATACCGCAAGGTTTCCCCTGTTTTATGGAAAGTCAAAAATTGAACTGTAGAGTGCGCTGCACTCGATCGCTAGAATTCCATACCTTCAGGTCTTATCGCACTTTTGGGCAGGGTTCGCTGTTGGGTCTTGCCGTGGGACAGTCCTGAGCGAGACAGGGTTGCTGGTAAACCGCTTCCGTTTCTAGGGGAGGAGGCACTTGCCCAAAAACCATTTCGCAACTTAAGTCTTCAAAGTTGGGGGTCATGGTCAGGGGAATCCCAAAGCCTTCTGTAAAAAAGCGTTGGGTGGGGACTTTGCAAAGGTTGACACACAAACCAACACAACGGCTTTGTTCGAGGTAACGGCATTTTTCAATGTGAACACCGCTGTTTTGAGTACGGGTACTCCCCTCTGCGGTCACGATTTCCACGGACTGGCGAGTGCAGGGTCCCACCAGCCATTCAAACAAAACCGTGGCAAACCAGGCGTTGAGTTCACAAACCAGGGGCGTGGGGTTAAAAACTGTGCGGATCAGGGCCAAAACCGGGGCCGGTACTAGAGACTGCAAAACGATCGCTACGATCGCTTGTTGTTCGGCGGCCGTGCGTCCCTGCATCATTTTTTTGGACAAGTCCACAAAGCCGTCGTATCCCTTCAGAGCCGATCGTTGACCCAAGGCTTTAGACATTTTGCGGCTAAACAAAGCAATAAAGAGACGATCGAAGAGATTATCTTGATACGGGGTTGGAGAAGATTGCGACATAAGCCCAGTGTCCAGTTTAAAGCCCTTTCAAACCCTAGGGCGCGTCATCAATTAATTCTAGAAGCCTTGCGGTATAAATGATGACAGCCCCTAGTTTTCACTTATTTTAATGGCTAAAAACTGAAAGAGATGGGGAACAACGCACCCCACCGCTAAACGGCCTTGCGTTGCGTGGAAAGTTATCCATTGATGATGGGCGATACTGGATTTGAACCAGTGACCCCTTCCGTGTGAAGGAAGTGCGCTACCCCTGTGCTAATCGCCCTTGAATCAGGAACCTAATTATAGCAGAAATGCAGCAATCCTAATTTTCTGAAGAACTGCAGATGCAGAACCAGAAAAAAGCAGGCTAGCTGCTTGAGCCAACCTGCTATAAGGGAACGCGAGAAGCAGTTCTACTTTTGCAACACCAATTGCACGTTAGCACTTTGGAGACCCGCCCGTTGAACATCCTTCAGAGTCTTATTGACGGCATACTTTTGATTGATGGAGTTAATTAGCTCCGTCTGGTTGTGCTTCTTAGCAACGCCCCAGAGATCCGCAATCAAATCAAAAGAACCATCTGCATTACGGCTCCAACCGAGGTCGTACTCACCTTCTAATACGGCGACGAGATCGGCACGAACCTGTTGACCATTGTAGCCCCGTACATTAGCGTTGTTTTGAACCTCTAGACCCAAATCCCGCAAAGAAGACTTGAGAATTTCGGCATCGGTAACCTTAGTACGAAGCGTGCTGAAATGAGACATTGGAATTTCCTCCGAGTGGATCAAAGTGAGTGGTTTGGATTAGGCTGAGCAGGCAAAAGACCTGATCAGGTTTGGATGATATGGATCCTAGTTGTCTAGGAACTGCTGGCAGAGCCAGCCTTTCCTCCTGTTGGGAAGCAAGAGGGAAGCTTTAGAACTCCATCTGCATATATTCTGCAGAGGCGGCAGCGGCGGGCCGTGCCCTTTGTCGTGCCCAGTCCCGCAGGGCAGCTACCTGCTCACTCATGGTGCGGGACAGCGGGAGTGTGGACTTAATCGCGGCGATGATGTCCAACTGAGAGAACTCCCGGGATTGGGCAAAGGCTTCATACATGGCAGAAATCAGAGCTTGTTCAATTTCTGCACCGGAAAAGCCTTCTGAAACTTTTGCGAGTTGTTCGGTATCAAAGCGATCGACTTCTCGATGTCGCTGTTGAATGTGGATTTTAAAGATTTCGCTACGCTCATCGATGGTGGGCAAATCAACGAAGAAGATTTCATCGAACCGACCTTTCCGTAGAAATTCACCGGGTAGGCGTTCAATGCGGTTTGCCGTGGCCATCACAAACACAGGAGAGGTTTTTTCCTGCATCCAGGTCAGGAAGGAGCCGAAGATGCGACTGGAGGTTCCCCCGTCGGAGTCGGCGGAACCAGCTCCCCCCGCAAAGGCTTTATCTAGTTCGTCAATAAAGAGAATCGCGGGAGAAATGGATTCAGCGGTTTTTAAGGCATTGCGCAGGTTGGCTTCCGATCGTCCCACCATGGAACCATCGTAGACCCGGCCCATATCTAAGCGCAGTAAGGGTAAGCCCCAGAGTTGGGAAGTGGTTTTAGCAATTAAGGATTTTCCACAACCCGGCACGCCCAGAATCAGCATCCCCTTAGGTTGGGGTAAACCGTATTCCCGCGCACTTTCTGAGAAGGCATTACTGCGTTGACAAAGCCAGCGCTTGAGTTCATCTAAGCCGCCCACCGCATCGAGGGTGGTCAGTTCCTCCATGTAATCTAGAATGCCATTGCGCCGGATCAGTTGTTTCTTTTCCGAGAGCACGACATCCAGTTCCTTTTCTGTCAGGCGACCTCGCATTACATTGGCTTTGCGATAGACTTTCTGAGCTTCATCAAGGGTGAGCCCCAAAGCAGCCTTTACGAGTTTTTCCTTTGCGGTAGGACTCAGGCGGTGCGTGGTTTGATGGGCGACTTGTTTTTCCAAAACCCCCGTGAGTTCGGTCATGGAGGGCAGGGCAAAGTCGAGAACCACTACTTCTGTACCCAATTCCTGGGGCACACGCTGCACCGGAGAAACGAGAATAATCGTTTTTCGTTGTTGCTGTACCTTAAAGGTGGCGATCGCATCCCGAAGCCAACGAGTGACCGCCGGAGCGTCCAGAAAAGGATGGAGATCTTTGAAGATATAAACCCCGTCTTCCCGATGTCTGACCAACCACTCGATCGCCGCTTCAGGGGAAACCGTTGAATGATTGGGGGAGGAGCGATCTTCTTCGCTAACCTCCACGAAACCACTGGTGACTGTCCAACTAAAAACCCTTCGCTTAGAGGCTTCGTGCTCAACAAGCCGATGAACTTCTTGTTCAGCCCGATCTTCCTCGTGAGTTACCACGTAAATGATGGGATATTCAGCTTTAATAAGAACGCTGAGTTCTTCCCGCATAGCATTGACCAAAGGTAAGATGAGTTTTAGGTTCTCAGGTTTAAGGTTGGCTTCAGTGGCTTGAAACCACACTTAAAACCCTAAACTGAGCTAACAGGCAACCAATTTATCGGGTTCAGGGGTTGAGGGCAACCGCTCTTCTCCATAGATTTGACTTAGGGATAAGTCTTCATCGGAGAGGATACTGGGAGAATGATCCACCTCTGCTAAGTCCCCGTCTCGGACTAGCAAGGAACTAGAACAAGCGGGACAGGTATAAATCTGATGGGTAAGACCGTGACGCTCCACACGATCGACGGTTTCAGAGTGATTGAGATAGAAGGAGATTGCCCGTTGAGCAAGAGCGGTCATTGTATCTGACTCAACGGCAGCTCGAATTTTGAGCTGGCGATGCAAATCTGGCGAAAGATAGAGCGTAACCTTCTGCTTGTCTTGCATGGAACTTTACTAATGGATTACCCAGGTGTTTCGGGTATGTATCGTACCATAGCGATCGTCCCTTAGGCTGTCAAGAAGTCTTGCGGTTTTGACGGCTTTGTTGTAACAAAACTTTATATTCTCCTGGAAAGGTTAACCCTCGTTAGGGATTCTCCTCAGGATTCCAAGCTGAACCTTTTGGCTCGCTCGCTCGCTCGATCGAGGATTAGGAAATAGCTCTTCACTTCTGGAAACGTCTTAATGGTCAGGTTCGGTAAGGCTGGGAAATTGAACCGTAATCAGCGTTCCAACTTGGGGTTGACTGCTAATGTACAACTGACCCTTAAACAGTTCGACCATACGCTGAGCGATCGTTAGTCCCAGCCCACAGCCTTGCTGCTCGTAGATCTTGCGCTCAAATTGGGTATAGGCTCCAATTTGCTTCAGTTGTTCGCTGGTCATGCCCCGTCCCTGATCTTGGAGTTTAATGGTGACCTGCTGATCGATGACCATGCCTGTGACCGTCACGGGAGTACCCGCCTTAGAAAACTTGAAGGCATTATCCGTGAGTTCCAGGAAAATCTTGCGCAGTTGACTCGGGGGAACCGGTACCTCGATTGGCGGTAACTCAAGAAAACAGTCTTGGGGGCGTTGGTAATCCTCGGCTATGGCTTCCAAGGTGGGTTGAATGACGGTAAGACTGGTGCCCGCCCCCCAGACCGGCAGGCTGGGGGTTTCTGTACGATGGGATTTCAGCTCCAGTTCGGCATACAGTAAAAAATTCTGAATGAGACGATGTAAGCGTTGGCTGGAAGATTGGACAACCTTAAGCAGTTCTAGGACTTCATCTCTGGTGAAATAAGAATAGCGAGAGATCAAAAAGTCAATCGAAGAGCTAATACCATTGAGGGGGGTATTCAGTTCATGGGGTAAAGTTCGGCTCAGTTGCGCACAAAATTCATCTATTTTTTCTTGCTGTTGTTGACCAGAGACCGCACTTTTTTTAAGTCGAGCTTCTAGAGCCCCGAGGAGTTCTTCAGGGGTGAAGGGTTTGCTAATGTAATCATCCGCCCCCATGGCCATGGCCTGACGTTGATCCTCCCGTTCTGTCCGCGCAGTTAGAAACACGACGGGAATGAGTTGAGTTGAAGTGTTAGCCCGCAGTGCTTCTAAGAATTGATAGCCATCCATGTTAGGCATTTTTACATCGGAGAGGATGATATCAGGCTTTTCTCTCAGTGCAATGCTTAAGGCCTGCTCCCCATCTTCCGCTAAGGAGACTTGGTAGTTCGAGAATTCGAGAATTTGTTGAAGATTTTGACGAATAAAATATTCATCTTCAACCACCAAGATATGTTTCATTAGTCTGTTCCTAGATAGGCGATCGATGTACCAAAATAATGATTTTGATCTGAGTTAGTTATTCCCCGGGAAACGAAACTGTTCTTGCACATAGGTTTCGCCCCAGTCTTGTCCCCCAGCGGGAATAGATTGGTACCGAGGAGTACCGGTCACCCAAAAGGTACTGTTGTTCAATTTATCCGAAAAGTCTGGATTTGTCTGTTCACTGACCACCCAAATTTTACCCGTTTCATCCGTTAATTCATATGCCACGCCGGTGAGTAGGGGGGCAATCTCAGTAATGGTACCAAATAAGACGATCGTTTCTGGGGTGGACTGAGTTGGAGCCGTTTCAGTAGAGGAAAGAAGACTGGCAATGGTAACTTTTTTTCTAGATAACTTAGCGATGTCTTGAGGGGATAGGGATCCCTCTGGGGATCCCCCCTCACCCTCAACTTGATGGGCGGATTGGGGCAGACTTTGACAAGCAATGAGTAGCCCTGCACTTCCCACCAGAGCGATCGTTCCCATGACAACGGAACGGTGAATACGGGTAAGCAGGTCACGCATTTTGGATCAGAAATAGAATTGAGAACTTAGACCGTTTTACTGAAAGTTAAGGGAAAAGTACCGCTGAAAGTATTTTCCGTTTTTGCTTTTAGTTGGGGACTAAACTTAGGGCACCCCCCTATTCTTGCGTAGAAAGAGGAGCCCAGTTGTGAATTTTCCGAGGTGTCCTTTAGACCTAATCGTATCGTTTTTATAATATTTTGATAAATCTCTTCCTAGTTTGCCATGAAACTTTATTATTGAGTATTTATTTCTTCTCAACGGCTTTCCACTGAAAGCGAAAAAAATTAATGGAAGAGTGGGGGGGGGGGGGG
>JBMTZC010000004.1:0-31993 GCA_049455215.1 Prochlorotrichaceae cyanobacterium | reverse complement strand
CCCACTCTTCCATAAAATTTTTTCGCTTTCAGTGGAAAGTCGCTTTGAGAAGTTAAGTTATTTGGAAAAGAGAGGACGAGCAAATTGAGGTGTGATAGTTTTGCCTTGCTTCTCCTGGCGCGCCCCTACCCTTCATTCTGAGGACCGTTATGGATATTACAACGCCTTCCACACCTCAAGTCACAGTCTTAGGACAACCGGCAGAGCAAGGTCGATGGTTATTAATTCCCTTAGGGATGATCATTTTGCTTTGTTTGGGAACGGTTTATTCCTGGAGCATTTTTAGAACTCCATTAGAAAATGAGTTGGGAATTAGTGCCAGTCAAACCACTCATAGTCTTTTACCTTTTACGGTGGCGTTAGTGTTCTACGCCGCAACCATGCCGATTGCAGGGTTTTACATTCCTCGCATTGGCACTCGCTTGGCAACGGCGATCGGTGGCGTTGTCGTTGGCTTAGGCTATATTCTCTCCAGTTTTGCGAATCACATTGGCACCCTGGTCTTGAGCTATGGTGTCATTGCCGGTATTGGTGTGGGGATTGTCTATGGTGTGCCGATGGTAGTTGCATCCCGCTGGTTTCCAGACAAAAAAGGATTAGCGGTCGGCTTAACGGTACTGGGATTTGGTCTTTCTCCCTTCATCACTGCACCCCTGGCCAATCACCTCATTAGTACCTATTCAGTCCGTCCCACTTTACGAATTTTAGGGATTGTTTTTATTGCCATTATTTTAGCGATCGCTTTTACCATGAAGCTACCGCCCAAAGGATGGCATCCTCAGCACGATTTAGCCAATACGGTTCACCGAACTCCACTAAATTATCCCCGCAATCTTTTCACTAGTCGTTCCTTCTATGGCTTATGGATTTGCTATGCGATCGCTACGGTAGTGGGGTTAAGTGCCATTGGAATTTCCAGTCCTGTGGGGGAAGAAATCATTAAAATTAATCCAACTATGGCGGCCAGTAGTGTCTCTTTATTTGCGGTTTTTAATGGGGTTAGTCGTCCCTTATTTGGCTGGTTAAGCGATCGGTTTAAGCCTCAGCATGTCGCTATCTTTTCCTATGTTTTGATCTTAATTGCCTGTATTTTAATGATCAATGCAAAAGCGGGTCAAGTCGCCTCCTACCTCATTGCCTTTAGTCTCTTTTGGTTCTGTCTGGGGGGATGGTTAGCCATGGCTCCCACCATTACCCTACGCTTTTTTAACCCTGACCACTATGCCCAGAATTATGGCATTGTCTTTACCGCTTATGGGGTTGGGGCGCTGATTGGAACTCTGGTCACCGGTCGGATTCGAGACTTTTTTGGCAGCTACAATTATGTGTTTTATCCCATGGCGGTTTTAGCCATCGTTGGAGTCGTGGTTTGCTTTCTGTTTCTAAAACGAGAACGAGAAGCCCCGCAACTGTAGATCATAGGATCGAGGGGCTAGCGCTTCCTGGGGGCTGAAACGACTGCCGTATAAACACTTCAGCACTAAATGATGACAGCCCCTAGTGCAAGGCGCTTCAAGCTATCGTAAGCTAAGAGTGCTGTACAGGGCTTTGCAATATCATGAGATCCTTCAATGCGTCTGCTGTAGAAGAACTGATGGCAGTGGTGGCCCAACTCCGATCGCCTCAGGGGGGATGCCCTTGGGATCGAGAACAAACCGCTGAAAGTTTAATTCCATACATCTTGGAAGAGGCTTACGAAACCGTGGATGCCATTCGCCGGGGTCAGGCGGAGGAGATGGCTGATGAACTGGGGGATTTACTCTTTCAGGTCATTCTTCAGGCTCAACTGGCTCAGGAACAAGGACTCTTTGACCTCAATACGATCGCTTCTAAAATTCGGGATAAACTGATTCGTCGTCATCCCCATGTCTTTGGTGACGAAAAGGTAGAGAGTACCGAAGAAGTGCGGCAAAATTGGGAACGCATTAAAGCAGCGGAAAAAAGTATCGGAAAAGACGAAAGTTCTGAGAGTCCGTTGCTTGCTAAACTTAAAGAATATGCGCGGGTGTTACCTCCCCTGACCGCAGCCCAAAAAATTTCTGTAAAGTCCGCAGAGGTCGGGTTTGAATTTGATGATGTGGAACAGGTTTGGAGCAAACTCCACGAAGAAATTCAAGAATTACAAGAAGCGGTGGCAGGAGACGATCGCGCCCATCAAGAATCAGAATTAGGGGATATTTTATTTGCCTTAGTTCAGATTGGCCGATGGTATCAACTCAATCCAGAAAATGCGTTACAGGGGACAAACGATCGCTTTATTCAACGATTTTCCCTCGTGGAAAAATTTGCAGGTAAACCCCTAGATCAACTCACCCTGGCTGAATTAGAGCAGCTCTGGGCCGCAGCAAAACAGACCCTAAAGCAAAATCAATAGGCTTTTCACTGAAAAGTTTATTGGACGAGCATGGCTTAAGTTCATCGCTGTGACTCAGCCAAGAATAGGAATTTTTTGGGGCATAGTTGCCCACCAAAATGAATACGCCAACGTTTAATACGCTTAAATAATTACGCTTAAACAATAATGTCTAACGCCTTCAACTTTTTTCAACAGTGGTACCCCATCTCCCCCCTAGAGGATCTTGACCCCGTTCGCCCCATTCCCTTTACTTTGCTAGGTCTAAAACTGGTAATTTGGAAGCCCCGTTCTGCGTCTCACTATCGTGTCTTTTTAGATCAGTGTCCTCACCGTCTTGCCCCCCTGAGTGAAGGGCGGGTTGATGAAACCAGTGAAAATTTAATGTGTAGCTACCACGGTTGGGAATTTGATCCCCAGGGCAACTGTACCCGCATTCCCCAAGCGGATACCCCGGACTTGATCGCCACGAAAGGGAAAAACTTTTGTGTAACGGCTTTTCCGGTACAGGAAGCCAATGACTTACTGTGGGTCTGGCCGGATGCTCAAACCGCTGACCTGGCAGAGCAAACGCCCTTACCGTTATCGCCACAACTCGATGCCAGTAAGGGCTTTGTTTGGTCTTCTGTTGTGCGTGATTTAGAGTACGACTGGCAAACCTTAGTGGAAAATGTTGCCGATCCCAGCCATGTTGCCTTTGCCCACCACGGTATTCAAGGCAATCGTAAACGGGCAACCGCGCTACCGATTGAAATTCTAACGTCAACTGCTGAAAAAATTGAAGCCAAAATTGATCAGGGTCTCAAAAGTATCATTACCTTTGAACCGCCCTGTCGCTTAGAATATGCGATTTTCTTTGGCAATGAGGGGAAGCAGGTGGGCTTGGTGACCTATTGCATTCCCATGGAGCCAGGTAAATCCCGCATTGTTGCTCAATTTCCTCGGAATTTTGCCCAGCGTTTGCAGACCCTAACTCCACGCTGGTGGGATCATATTCGCAATCGCAATTTAGTCTTAGAAGGGGACATGATCCTCCTACATCAGCAGGAACGATACCTCCAACAACACCCCGAACCTTGGCAGACCGCCTTTAAGCTGCCCACCCGAGCCGATCGCTTTGTCATTGAGTTTCGCCGTTGGTTCGATCGATATTGCCAAGGACAGTTACCCTGGGGCAAGGCAACCTTACCCCGCTTTACGGGTGGTTCCCACAATCGGCAGCACATCCTCGATCGCTATCACCAACATACTCAACATTGCAGCAGTTGTCGTAGCGCACTCCAGTGGACTCAACGACTCCAATGGATCTGCCTCACTTATATCCTCGTGGCTCTGAGTGCAACAGCCCTCCTGCCGGATGCCCTACGGATTCAATTCGGGATCCCCTTAATGGCTATTGCAGGAATTGCCTTAGGCTTTTATGGGGGACTAAAAGGATGGCTAGAACCGCAATTTTATTTTGTTGATTATATTCACGCCGATCGTAAGTAAGCGATCCAGATGACCCCCTGCAAAGAAAAAAAGGCAACCCACTTAAGGCGGAAGGATGCGGTGCTCCGTGCCGATTCTTCCCTTAAAAGTTTTTATTGTCAGTGGGAAGCCGAAAAAAATAGGGGTGGGGACTCAGACCCCCTGCCACCTTAACGGCGGATACCATTATGGCTTGAGGGGATGGCATAGCCGCCGGTCACAATCCTTATTCTTGCGCGGATACTAAGGCAAAATTTTTAATTTTTCGAGGGATCCCAAGCCTTCGGAAAGCAAGAATTAAAGTTGAATTCTGCAATTGATTTTATTGCGTTACAGTGATTACAGTAAAACCTAGCTTTCCTCACTCATTGCCCGTGGCGTATTGTCATGTTGGAACAAGAACGTAATAAAGTTCGGCATCTTCTTTCCGTTACAGACCCTGAAGGTAGTCGCATCATTTACCTCGAAGCGGCAACCTATTCTGTTGGGCGGGATCCCAAAAACTCTATTTATTTACGAGCCAAGTCCGTCTCTCGGCAACACGCCATGCTTCTGCGCGTTACCGTACCGGATCAAGATCGGTATTTTTTTAGAATCATTGATGGTAGTTTCACGGGTAAAAAAAGTACAAATGGTATCTTTGTAAATGGGCATCGTTGCTCTGCCCAAGATCTCAAACATGGTGATTTTATTGAATTTGGAGATCTCGTAGAAGCCACATACTATGCAGTAGCAAATCTTACCAATCAAGAATTTGATGAAATCTGTAATTCTAGCAATCCGTTAGCCTTGCTGAACAATGATGATAGCAGTGGCTATAACACCATGGTTGCGGATCTAGAATCCAATGAAGAATCCAGTGCCGCTGCCCTAGGTCGCCTTGCTTCTTTTCCGGAGTTAACCCCTAGTCCCATCATTGAAGTTGAACTGCCCCAACGCATTAGTTATTTAAACCCTGCTGCCACTAGTCGTTTCCCCGAATTACCCGCCCAAAACTTTAAACATCCCCTACTCTCAGGATTATTAGAGCTATTAGAAATACAACTCAAAAGTCAAAATACTCAATCCTTTACCCGCACAGTGCAAGTCGGTGAACAAATCTATGAACAGTTCATTCACTACATGGCAGAAAGCGATTTAGTGCGTCTGTTTCTCACGGATATTACAGAACGTCGCCAAGCAGAATTAGAATTAAATCGCCGCGATCGTTTAATGGCCGCAGTATCTTTAGCCAGTACCTCTTTGTTAACAGAGTTAGATTATGATCTGGCCTTTTGCCAAGCCTTAAAAATTATTGGTGAGGCAGCGGAAGTAGATCGGGTGGTCATTTATGAAAATTATCCCCATCCCAGCACCAACGAAATGTCTATGCGACTGCGCCAAGAATGGGTCAAAGAGGGCATTCCGTCACTCCTACCGAGTTTAGGGAGTAAAGTCCAATCCTACGGTATTTTTGGCATCAAACATTGGTACGAAACCCTACAAAGTGGACAATCGCTGCAAGGTATTTTCAGTGAGTCCAGTATTTCAGAACAAAGCTTACTGGGACGGGATAACGTTGCTTCATTTATTTTAGTGCCCATCCGTTTAGGACGACAGTGTTGGGGATTTATTGCCTTTCACGACTGCTCTCAAGAACGCCAGTGGTCTGCCCATGAAGAATCTATTTTATTCGCCATGACCGCTAGTTTAAGTGGTGCCATTCAACGCCAACAAACTGAAGAAGTCATTCGGTATCGAGCTTCCCATGACCTGTTAACGGGTCTGCCTAACCGTGCTTTATTCGATGAGAAATTAGCCCATGCCTTAAAAGAGGTGCGTCGTAATGATCATCAACTGGTGGTGATGTTTTTAGACTTAGATAACTTTAAGGGCATTAACGATACTCTGGGGCATTCGATTGGCGATGAACTACTCCGGGAAGTCTCTAACCGCATCAAAAGTATCGTCAATTTAGATACCGTCTTTTCGCGCTGGGGCGGGGATGAATTTACCCTCTTAATGCCCAAGATCAATCGGATAACGGAAGCTACTCAAGAAGCCGCTGCCATTCTCAAGGTGTTAGAGCCTGCCTTTCAGCTACATGGTCACGAATTATTTATCTCGGCCAGCATTGGGATTGCCATTTATGACGAAGAGAGTCCCGATGCTGAAACTTTGATTAAACATGCTGATGCTGCCCTCTATAAGGTCAAGTCTGCAGGGCGTAATAATTATAAAGTTTACGATCGCAGTATTTCCACCCAGTCTCCTGAAAGTTTAGCGATCGAACGAAAGCTACGGTTTGCCCTCGAGCGTGATGAATTTGTCCTCTATTATCAGCCCCAAGTCGATATTTATAGCCACAAAATTATTGGGGTAGAAGCTTTAATTCGCTGGAATAACCCTGAATCGGGATTTATGTCCCCCGGTGTCTTTATTCCCTTGGCAGAATCCTCGGGGTTGATCATTCCTATTGGTGAATGGGTTTTACGGCAAGCCTGTCGCCAAGCCAAAGAATGGCAGAGCATTATTCAGGGGATTCGCATTGGGGTCAATCTTTCACCGAAGCAATTTCGTCAGTCCCGTTTAATTGAAACGATCACGCAAATTTTGGACGAAACAGGCTTAAATCCATCCGGTCTAGAGTTAGAAATTACCGAATCCGCCGCCATTGAAGATTTTGATTATACCCAAGCCGTCATGCGTGAACTCAAACAGTTTGGGATTCACCTCTCCATTGATGACTTTGGGACGGGGCATTCCTCTCTCAGTCGGCTGCAATTCTTGCCCCTCAATACCTTAAAAATTGATCAATCTTTTTTACGGGATCTCTCGCGCAACACCAAAGCCCCCCACATCCTCTCTTCGATCGTTGCCTTAGGACAGGGGTTAGGACTGAATCTCATTGCAGAAGGGGTGGAAGACGCAACCCAGGTGGAATTTCTCAAATCGATTAACTGCAACTGTGCCCAGGGATTCTTTTTCCATAGACCTTTACCGGCAGAGGCCGTGGATCAGTTGCTCCGCGATCAACATCTGCTTAAGGAACGGTGAGCCGGTAAGAATTGGATCAATTAACGGATCAATTAACAGATCCATGAACTCCCCGATTCCACCTCTGTATCAACTCTCCTTAACGGTCTTGATTATCCAGCAAATTCTGATCCGTGGGGGTCACTCGATCGCGGAACAGTTCCCGTAGAGTTGCGGAGTTTGGCCACAAAAAGAGTAGGGCCCCAGCCAAGGTGAGGATCAGTAAAACGCTCACTCCTAGGGTGAGCCAAATCCATTTCAAGCGGGAGGTGGCCGCAACCGGAGACTGTAAATCCGCCGTTTCCTCCATGAGGGCAGCGGAAGCAGCGGTGAGGGGATCTTCGGAGTCTAGGGACAGGCTGAGATCGCCGGAGTCCACCGGATCGACCGCCAGTTCGCTCTCCGAGATAATCTCCTGGGGAACACTGAGGGATCCATCGGGGAAGGGATCTAAAAGCACACCATAGTCCGGAGAAATCCGGCACTTCATCAGTCCAACGGAAATATTATCCTGCCCATTTTTCTGATTGCCTAAATCGACCCACTCCTGGGCAATATCCTCCATCGTTTGCATTTCGCTGAGCAAAGCAGTAATGGAGCCATTCCAATATCGATCGACCCAGCCCCGATCGCTTAAACCATCTGAACACAGGAAAAAGACTCCATCCTCATCCACAATCAGCCGTTGAATATGCACATGAAGGGCTTCTCCGGTACGGGTTCCCAGGGCTTGGGTCAAGGCGGCGGCATCCTCCCGCGCTAAGGCCACCCGATAAAACGATCGTCCCATCCGCACTTCGCGGGCAGCAACGTCATCATCAACCGTTAACCCATGACAAGTATTTTGGGTCATCCAATAGACTCGGCTATCTCCCAGATGAACCACATAAATTTCATGGCTGTAGATCGTTTGATTTTTCTGCTGACTTAAAGCCTGCTGAATATGAACCACCATCGCCAGGGTCGTCGCCATCCGTTGACGATCGCTGCGATGCTGCAGATCATTTTGAGCGGTAATGAGATTATTCACCACCCGCACACTAGCGGCGAGTTGCTCCATAATCACCGAGGGCGGCAAAATGACCCCCTCCGATTGGTGCTGCAAATCTTGAAAGAGGGCCTGAATTTGCAGCTTCATCGAGCGCAACGCTAATTGGCTGGCAACCTCTCCCCCCTCATGGCCGCCCATGCCATCACAAATAATCACCACATGGGGAATCAAATCCCCATGATTGACCAAAGCCGCTTCCGTCAGATCACTGGGTAAGGGGAAACAGCGATCTTCATTATGGGTTTGGGACTGCCCCGGATCACTTTGCCCCGTCACCACTAGTTTTAAGGGCGATCGGGCCGTTTCCCTTAACAGTAATTGATTGAGCTTGGTCACGGCCGACTCACTGAAGGCAGGCCCCTGTGCTAAGTCCTGACAAATATCCGCCAAGGGAACTTGGAGGTGCGAAGCCAGCGCCGGAATCCACCCCCGCCACAATTGCTCCAAATCCTGAACCCCAGGTAAGACCGTTGCATTGGTCATATACCGTACCTGAGGCAGATCCAGCCCAGTACCCAATGGCGCATCCTGCCCCTGGCCCCCATACAGTTCCCGTAGCCGCAGGATACTCCCCTGTACCCGGAGATTATCGGGAACCAATAAACTCGCCGCCACCCCCCACCGGGCAAGCCCCATCCATAACTCCCAGGTTTGCCAGATCCAATTGAGTTGGCGCAGGGGGGAAGCCTGCCTGAGGCTTTGATCTAAGCGAGGCAGTAAGCGACCCGAGCCTTCCAGGGGCGAATTTTCCAACAATACCACTCGACCCTGCGGAGTTTGGCAGACCCCATACACCACCGGAAGATGGAGGCGGAGAGCATGGAGATACTGATAGGGCAACAATTCGGGATGTATCGTTTCCTCCTCATGGGCCGGGGGCTCTCCGGGTTGAGTATCCAACCACACCTGAGGGGCAATGACTTGATAACGATTCATTGCACTAGCACTGCCGACCGTTGAGCCAGGCATAAACTGCTGTGCAGCCGGCCCCAATGCCCAAAGGTAAGGGGTAATTAACGGTTCAATGCTAGACATGGGGAAAAGGGAGGGTTATAGGCCTTCTACTAAAGCTTGATAATCTTCTGCTGTCATCCCCTCATCCCAATCTTCCTCTTCACTAATCTTAATTTTTATTAACCAGCCATCTCCATAGGGATCATCACCCAAAGCCTCAGGGGTTTCCAGCAACGTTTCGTTACGCTCAATCACCGTGCCGGAGAGGGGAGCATAAATATCTTCCACCGCCTTAACGGATTCCACACTCCCCAAGCGATCGCCTTTGATAACTTCCTCCCCGACCTCCGGTAACTCCAAAAAAACGACATCCCCCAACTGCTCAATAGCGTAAGCCGTAATGCCGATCGTCGCTTCATTGTCGTCGAGCCGCGCATACTCGTGAGAGTCAAAATACTGCAAATCTTCAGGGTAATCCAGTGCCATGCTGATGCCTCAATGTGTTAGTGTCCCAGAGTGAGTGCTCTAGGAGGGGTGTCCCATAGCCTTTTGCTCGTTTTGCCCAAGTCTGATGCAGCCAGCAAACGATCGATGCAGACATCCCAAAGGTTTAATTACTACAATTAACTACATAGGGCAATTTTTGTACCCTGACAAGGGGGGGAGGGGCTAGGCTCTAGGGAGTAGGTGATGGGGGATGCTGTTTCCTCTACAGACTCCTCTACCCTAAAACCTAATCTGAACGCTACTTTTCAACAGATGTTATGGATCCTAACCGCTGGCAAAATCAAGGCTTTGGCTTTGGACTAACAACCCTTCTGCTGCTCTTCATCATTGGCACGATCGCTCCAGATTGGCTCGTCAATGGTGTATTGATTCTTTTCTTAGCCGCCATTTTGCTCCCCATTGTTGGCGTATTTGCCCTGCGCTGGTGGCTGCAACGCAATCTGGTCAGCGCCAATTGTCCCGTTTGCAACTATCCCTTACAGGGGGTTCAAGGGCTGAAAACCCAGTGCCCCAGTTGTGGCGAAGTCCTGACCGTTAATCCTGACAAGGGCTACGATCGCGTTACGCCCCCTGGCACCGTTGAAGTAGAAGCCATTGACGTAACCACAGAAGTAGAGGTCTTACCCCCGGAAGACCATGGATAGGACAAGCCATAGAAATGCCTAAACAAAAATGCCTAGAATGGGGGCTGTGAGGGACGATCTCCCCCGGAAAGTTGACCCGAACCCCGAACATTCTTTTTCAAATTAGCTCTTTAAAGTTTTGCGGACTCAGTGAAGTATGACGGTGTGGGATTGTGTAATTGTTGGAGCTGGGCCAGGAGGCGCTAGTGCCGCCTACGCTTTAGCCAAAAAGGGACGATCGGTTTTACTGCTGGATCGGGCAAAATTACCCCGCTATAAACCCTGTGGAGGGGGCGTTTCTCCGCAAATTGCCCAGTGGTTTGATTTTGACTTTAGCCCCGTTATTTCAACGAAGGTCACTCAGCTTTGCTATACCTGGAAGATGGAGGATACCGTTACGGCGGATCTGCCGCAAGACAAGGCGATTTGGATGGTGCGGCGGGAAGATTTTGATTTTTTTATGGTGCAGCAGGCTCAGCGCCGGGGAGCCCAACTGCAGGATGAAACGAAAGTCCAGGGGGTTCAGTTTCAAGGGGAAACCTGGAGTCTGGAAACCTCTCAAGGAACGCTACAAGCCCGTTATTTGATTGCGGCGGATGGTGCCACAGGCAAAATGGCGGAGTGGTTGGGCTTTAGAAATCGCAAATTTGTTTTGGCCGGAGCGATCGAAATTGAACCGAAGTTAACGCCCGCAAATGCCCACCAAGCCTATTTTGAGTTTGGCTTACTGAAAAATGGTTATGTCTGGAACTTTCCGAAGGTGGATGGTTACTCCATTGGTTCCGGTATTTTCCGCACCGGTAAGCGCCAACCGGGGGATCTACGATCGTCTATGCAGGTTTATGCCGCCCAATTTGGCGTGGATAGTACCCAGGTTAAAGTCTGTGGTCATCCCATCTGCATTTGGAATGGGGATCAAAGCTTACATACCCAGCGGGCCCTCCTGGCGGGGGAAGCCGCAGGAGTGGTGGATCCCCTCACAGCGGAAGGGATTCGTCCCGCTATTTTTAGTGGTCTTAAAGCTGGAGAAGCGATCGAAGCAGCCTTAGACGGCGATCCCCATGCCCTGCCTCGCTATAGTGAGATCATTGCCCAGGAATGGGGTACCCAAATGCGCTGGGCACAACGAATTGCGTGGTTAATGTACAGCTTCCCTCAGCTTGCCTACCAAGTTGTCATTAAACATCCCACCGGCAGCGATCGGATGGTGGAAATTTTTGCTGGCGAGTTGGCCTATGGAGATGTGGTCGAGCGAGTGGTACAGAAATTTAAAAGTAAGCTGGGGGCTGTCAGCTTTCCTGGGATCTAGTCGGGGAGCTTTGTCCCTCTCCCTCCCGCAGAAGGATCCTTTCCCCGAACCGTCCCCTCTTAACGGACTACGTTAAAAAAGACGAAGGATACTGTAGGTGGGAGATGATATCGATCGCACCTCCGATCCGGGAATGGATGTGGAGGTTTGTTTATCCGGGAATATTGCGGTAAGACAAGAACGGCTCTGATAGCCTGAGGATCGGGAGGACGATCGGCTGGGGCAAGTCCACGAAAATTTACAGATGCTAACCCCCTGAAGCGGTATAACAAACAACGAAGATCTGATACAGGAGCCCCTGACGTGAAACGAAAACAATTTTTACAAACAGCGATCGCTAGTGCAGCAACGGGCTTAGCCTTGGGCGCTTGCCAAAGCCAAACTTCTTCTTCCGGGGAGTCCAGTTCCGACAGCTTACCTCGCATTAATTGGCAGATGGCCACCAGTTGGCCCGCCGCCCTCGATACCATCTACGGGGGAGCCCAAACCGTTGCCGATCGGGTTAAAGCGTTGACGGGGGGCAAATTTATCATCGAACCTCGGGCCGGGGGAGAACTCACGCCGCCCCTGGAAGTCCTCAACACCGTGTCCCAGGGGGCCATTCCCTGTGGTCATACCGCCGCTTATTATTACGTAGGCAAAAATCCCGCTGTTGCCTTTGGTACTGCCGTTCCCTTTGGCTTAACCGCCCAGCAGCAAAACGCTTGGCTTTACGAAGGTGGGGGCTTGGAACTGCTGCAGGAACTATACGCCCGGAAATTTAATGTGATTCAATTTCCCGCCGGCAATACCGGAACCCAAATGGGGGGCTGGTTTCGTCGAGAGATTGCCACGATTCAGGACTTGCAAGGGCTGAAGATGCGGATTCCTGGCTTAGGGGGGCAGGTGATGGCCAAGTTAGGGGTGACGGTACAAAACCTACCCGGTGGAGAAATTTTTCAGGCCCTACAAACTGGAGCGATCGATGCGGCGGAATGGGTGGGCCCCTATGACGATGAAAAATTAGGGCTCAATAAAGTTGCTGAATACTATTACTATCCCGGTTGGTGGGAACCCGGCCCCACCCTGGAATTCCAGATTAACTTGAATGAGTGGAATAAGCTGCCCCCCGAATACCAAGAGGCCATTCGTACCGCTACCATCGAAGCCAATATGATTATGCTGGCCCGGTATGATGCTCGCAACAATGAAGCCCTCGATCGTTTAGTCAAAGGCGGAGTCAAATTACGGGCCTACAGTGAGGAAATTCTGACCGCCGCAGAACAAGCCACCTTGAGTTTGTTTGATGAGTTCTCCGCGCAGGATGCGGATTTTAAAGCCATTTTTGAACAGTGGAAAACCTTCCGCGATCGTCTATACACCTGGAATAACGTCAACGAAGGAAGCTTCGAGCGCTTTAGCTATCGATCGCTTTAGACCCTAGCGATAAATCCTGATACCGTGCTGGTTTCAGCCCCGATCGGTACACGGGGACAGGCTCCTCGGCTCAGGTCGCTACTCCAAGGGCTCTAGAGTGGGTTGAATTCTCACGCCCCGTCAGTTTAAACCCTTTCATCCGGATCCCCCCTGGTAAGGTAGGCTAGGGGAGATCTAGCTACGCTTCATTCTTAATTCTTATATTTTTCACCTTTAATTAAGCTCTTACTCTTTGCGCTTAAGCCTTAATTCTTCACGCTTCATCCTGAATTACTACCCTTCACTCCCTCCTATGTCCTACGACCTCATTCTGCGCCACTGTAAGTGTTATAACCCCTCCCACACTGATCTACCACCCCAAGCCTTACCGATCATGGATGTGGGAATCTGGGGCCAAACGATCGCTCGTATTGCTCCCCATTTAGAAGGAGATGCCCATCAAGAGGTGGATTTAGAGGAGAAGTTCCTGAGTCCGGCTTTTGTAGAATCTCACATTCACTTAGACTCTGCCCTGACTGCGGGAGAACCCCGCTGGAATGCGAGCGGTACGCTCTTTGAAGGGATTGAGATCTGGCGCGATCGCAAGGCCGCATTAACGATCGTTGAGGTTAGGGATCGGGCGCTGCAAACCCTCCAGCAACAAGCTGAGATGGGCGTGTTGTTTGTGCGAACTCATGTGGATGTGAGTGATCCTAAGCTCACGGCCCTGAAGGCACTGCTGGAAGTACGGGACACCGTTCGCCGTTGGCTGACCCTGCAAATTGTGGCTTTCCCCCAGGATGGGGTATACGGTAGCCCCGGACAAATTGCCCAGTTAGAAGAAAGTCTCAAACTCGGAGTGGATGCGGTGGGGGGCATTCCCCATTATGAGTTGACCCGTGAGGATGGTGTACGTTCTCTGGAGTTAATTTTTGACCTGGCAGAGCGATACGATCGCTTAATTGATGTTCACTGCGATGAAATTGACGACGATCAATCTCGCTTTTTGGAGGTAGTCTCTGCCCTAGCGGATCGCCGCAGTCTGGGATCCCGCGTGACCGCCAGTCACACAACCGCCTTTGGATCCTATAACAATGCCTACGCCTTAAAACTCATGGGCTTTTTACAGCGATCGGGGATTAATATTGTTGCGAATCCCCTGATTAACATCACGCTCCAGGGACGCACCGACACCTATCCCAAACGCCGAGGTTTAACTCGTCTCAAAGAACTCTGGCAGGCCGGGGTCAATGTGAGCCTCGGCCACGATTGCATTCAAGATCCCTGGTATAGCCTGGGAACCGGCAATATGCTGGACGTGGCTTACATGGCAGCCCATGTGGGGCAAATGATGGGAGTGGAGGAACTGCACGCCTGCTACAACATGGTGACCCATCAGGGGGCAAAAACCTTAAATCTTGAAGATTCCTATGGGCTGATGGAAGGAAAACCTGCCAATTTAGTGGTGTTTGAAGCAGAGGATGTGATTGATATTCTCCGCCGCCGTCCAGCGGTGGACATGGTGATTAGTCAGGGCAATATTTTAAGGTAAGTCCCCTGAGATTGTCGTGAGGTTAATGCAAGATTACGGTGAGACCGGTGAGACAGAGTTGATAGAGTTCGAGATAGTCAGAGGCACCGTAAAGTAAAAGCAGGAGCCAACCCCTTCTTCCGTGTCAACCCCAATGGTTCCCCCCATCAGGGTCACCAAGCGATGGCTGATGGCCAGACCTAAACCGGTGCCCCCATACATCCGGGTGGTGGAGGCATCCACTTGGCTAAAGGGCTGAAATAAGCGATCGAGTTTGTCTGCGGCAATGCCAATGCCGGTATCGTAAACACTGAATTTGATGCCCTGTTCTTCGGGGTGGGCAGACTTTAAGACAACGGCCTCTGCGGTGATGCGAACTTGCCCCGCAGCGGTAAATTTCACCGCATTCCCGACGAGATTGAGTAAAATTTGACGTAGCCGATTCACATCCCCTTCAATGGATTTTGGGCAATTTTGGGCAAGCTGATAAGTCATTTCTAGCCCCTTTTCGTCGGCATTGATCTTGACAATATTCAGGGTCTCCTCAAGTAACTTATCCACTTCAAGGGGATGAATATCGAGATCAATCCGCTCAGCTTCAATGCGGGAAAAGTCTAAAATGTCACTAATTAAACTCAGTAAAGACTGACCACTATTATGAATGATGTTTAAAAACTGTTCTTGCTGTGGATCAAGGGAAGTTCCTAACAATACATCGGACATGCCAATAACGGCATTCATGGGAGTCCTCAGTTCATGGCTCATGGTGGCTAAAAATTCACTCTTAGCTTTATTGGCTTGATCCGCAAGTCGCTTTGCTTCTAAGGTTGCCTGTTCGGCATGTTTCCGCTCGGTAATATCTTCCGCAATCCCCACAATCCGATAGACTTCACCCCGATCGTCCACAATGGGAAACGCCCGATCGTGAATCCAGCGCAATTCTCCCGAAGGGTGTTCAATTTGATATTCTTCATCATAAAGCCCGAGCATCTGCTGCTTAAAAGCGTTCAGAATCCGATCACGATCCTCTTCCACAATACTATTGACGAAATCGAGGGGAGTATCATACAAAACTTGAATCGGTTTTCCCCAGATTTTCTCATAGGCGGGTGAAACGTAGAGCATCACTTGTTTATGAGTATCGGTCATCCAAAAAACACTATCAATATGCTCTGCAAATTGCCGAAATCGTTCTTCACTTTCCTGAAGCTCAGCCGTTCGATCTTGTACTCTTTTCTCCAAAAGATTCTTGGCCTCTTCGATCGTATCAAATTGAATTTTTAGGGTTCCTACCATTTCTTTGAAATTGTCGGTGAGTAAGGCCAATTCTCGGACTTTTGTTTTTGGCCAACTTAAAGACGTATGATCCCTAATGCGTGCGGGCACATCCGTGCTGACCTTGGCCAGTTCGAGCACGGGCTTCGTTAAGCGATAACTAAAGATGGCGACGACGGGCAAGTCTAAGACCAAGGCAATTAAGAGTAAACTCAAACTGCGGATGTAGAGTTGTTCGAGACGATCGATGTAAGGCTCGGCATCAATATTGACCTGCAGACTCCAGGGCAGACCTTGATCCAGGTCTAGTCGTTCGATATATAGGGACTGTCGCCAGGCGGTCATGATCGAGCCCCCGCTGAGATTAGGCAGCCAGTGGAACCGATTTTCTCCCTGTCGATCAATAATGGTTCCTGCTTCTAGATCGGGAATCGTCTGATGTTTACTTCTGGCAATGATGCGATTTTCTTCTCCGAAAATGATGGATTGAATACGTTCTCCTGAAACATCTCGATATAAAATTTCCGCTAAATTTTCGACATTGAAAATACTATAAATCATGCCGTTAAGGGCATTCCCCTGAAATACCGGGGTAGCAATAATAACTTCTGGCTCTACTGTATTTTGATCGGCTGGAACGTCAGTAACGATCGTCTCGGTTTCACGTTTCATCTTCTCCCATAGTTTTGGATCAATGGGGGTATTCACTAAGGCTTGAAATCCCGGATAATCTGGAGCGATCGCGATAATTTTTCCTTGTCCATTGACCACACGGATTTGTTTCAATCCGGTCATTACAGATTTAACAATATCCAAGTTTTCTTGCAGTTCTTCCACTTGATTTGAGGTGACTAGCTCAGAAACTTTTTTGGATAAAATGATCAGGGCGGCTTCGTCCGCACTATATAAGCGTTGAATATCTTCTTTCAGTCTGTAGGTATTGATGGAGAGATTTGACCAAATATCTGTTTCAATGTCTCGAAGGTTTTGATGCCCCGTGACGATCGTGATCAATAACAGGGGGGTCATCGTCGCAAAGGCGAGTAAGGTAAAAACAATTTGCTGTAACGGCGGTTTATAAACTTGGCGATTTTTGAAGAAGGGCGTAGCAATGACATTACTCAAAAGACTGGCAATTAAGGCATTGAACATTCCATTGAGGGCCTGCTTCAAAGCAATCAGGAGTGTACCGTCCGGCGCAAAGTGCAAGATCTGGCCATAGAAGAACCAGACCAAGAGCATGCCGAAAGGAACCCAATAGGCTAAATCCGCCAGGAGCAGATTGCGATATCCCCGTTTGATCGCAATTCCCACCCAAATGGCTTCGATGGTAAAAATGAGCATGGCCCAGGGATGCCGCCAAGCCACCCAGGTATAACTCCCGGCCACCACCGCTGCGAAAGTCCCTGCCCTTAAGCCATAGAACTGCAGAATCAACATGACGGCAATACTGCCAAAGAGGAAATCCACCCCAAAAAAGAGGGGCAGACGAAAGAAATTCCCCAGCCAAGCGACGATCGTCAAGACTAAAATGCCGAGCCAAGGCCGCTGTAGATTCCGGAATCGCTGAGACCAGAATTCTGCTTGCCAGAATGAAATACGCTTAGGAGCAGACTTAGGAGGCATATCAGAGCAAAGGGGTGACAAAGGTGTTACTTAGGGTACCGTTATTCAGGAGCCTAAACTTAACGGATGTGGTTTTCTTAACGTAGTAAATTTGACAAGATAATCATTCTTACACGCAAAGAATTCTCCTTTCAGGCTACTCGATCATTGAAAACTCTGTCGAACCGCTGTCGAACTGATCAATTGAGTGAATTGAGGTGCCCTCGGGATCCCTAAGGATAAAAGGGATAAACCCTAGGGGCCAGAACGATCGTAATGACAAAGAAAATCAAGGTTAGGGGAGCGCCAACCCGCATAAAGTCAGAAAAACGGTAGCCGCCTGGCCCATAGACCATCAGATTCGTTTGATAACCGATAGGAGTCATAAAACTGGAGGACGCTGCCACCATAATCGAAATCACAAAGGGCAGGATGCTCACCCCTAAGTCATTGGATACGGCCACTGCAATGGGGAACATCAGCGCTGCCGCTGCATTATTGGTAATCATTTCCGTCATGGCCGCCGTTAGGAGATGAATAACCGCTAAGGCCACCCAAGGATTACGACTGGCAGAACTAATAAAGGTGGAAGCGATCGCTGTGGCGGCTCCCGTGGTTTCTAAGCCATAGCCAATGCCCAAGGCGGCCCCAATTACCACCAGTACCGACCATTCAATATTGCGAATCGCCCGATCGGGACTACAACAGCGAGTGCCCAGCATCAAGATCGCCGCCACACTCGCAGCTTTTAACATACTGAGAATGCCCGTACTGGCTAAAATCACCATCAGGACGAGAATGCCCAGGGCGAGGGGGGCTTTCGCATGATCCAAGGGCTCAGAGTCTGGAATGCCACTGACCAAATAGAAGTCTCGGGATCCCCGTCGTTGCTCCACAAAACTGGGGGGAGCCTCCACCAGCAAGGTATCCCCAGCCCGCAAACAAATGTCCCCTATTTTTCCCGGTAAGCGTTCCCCATTTCGGGCTACCGCAATAACCACGGCTTGATAGCGGGTGCGAAATCGCCCTTCCCGAATGGTTTGCCCCACGAGGGGACAGGTATTGGAAACTACAGCCTCCACTAACGATCGCTCCGTGCGGGGTAGGGTTAGCTTAAAAACTTGATCCGTGGAGGGTTGCAAACCGCGAAACCGTTGCAGATCCACTACGGAATCCAAGGCACCGACAAACACTAACTGATCCTGGTCTTGCAAAAGCTGTTTAGGGGTAACGGCGGGTAACACCTGATCCCCCCGTTGAATTTCCATTAAAAATAAACCGGGTAAATTCCGTAAGCCTGCTTGCTCCACCGTTTTCCCCGCGATCGTGCCGCCCGGTTCCACCACCATTTCCACGGTATACTGCCGGGGATCATCGTTACTAATGGCAGGTCTGCGATCGGGTAAGAGCCAGGGATGGCAGAGCAGCAGATAAATCATCCCCGCGATCGCGCAGGGAACCCCGACCCAGGAAATATCCCATAGCCCCAAGCCAGGGGAGCCGGTACTGTCCGCCAGTAACCCGTTGACCACTAAGTTGGTGCTGGTGCCAATGAGGGTACAAATGCCGCCAAAGAGCGCCGCAAAGCTGAGGGGCATCATTAACTTCGAGGGACTGAGCCGTAACTTCCGTGACCATTCCTGCACCACGGGAATAAACATCGCCACCACCGGGGTGTTATTCAAAAAGGCACTCAGGATGACGACGGGAAACATCAGGCGCATCAGGGCTCGGCTCAGGCCTTTGGGCAGCCCTAGGACATGTTGAGACACCCAGGACAGTCCCCCCGTTTGCTGTAGTCCCGTGACCACCACATATAAAACCCCTACCGTAATCATCCCAGAGTTGCCAAAGCCGGACAACGCTGTTTTCTCATCTAAAATGCCCGACACCAACAAGACCGCCAATCCCCCCAGAAAAACCACCTCTGCCGGTAAGGAGCTAAAGGCATTTCCCATCAAGGAGAGCAACATCACCGCGATCGATAGCCATCCCTGCCAAGACAACTCCGTCAAAGGGGATGTGGGAAACGCTAGCCAAAGGAGGACTAATCCCAGCACCAGACCACTCACAAAAACAATTAAAGCAATTCGTTTACGCTGGCTCATACAAACCTTGATGATCAACTTCAGGGGTAGAGGGTAGGGCGAGATCATACCCTGTCATGACCTTGCATGGCTCTAGGGGCTAGGGAAGATCTGGGGATCGACTGCGATAAACTGAGTTTAAACTGAAACCGGTCTTTGCTAGGGTATCCCCCTAGTCCCTGCTTTGGAATGACGCTGAATGCCCCCCGTTACCCTCGCTCAAGTTACCGATACTCACCTGCTCGCGGATGCTCAGGGGATCCTACGGGGCTGCTCTCCTGCTGAGAATTTGAAACAAATCTTAAATCACCTCTCGGCGTTTCCCCTTGATGCCTTGCTCCTGACGGGGGATTTAGCAGAGGCGGGGGAACCGGAAGCCTATCAACACTTGCTGAACCTCCTGCGCCCCCTAGATCTGCCCATTTATTGGTTAGGGGGGAACCATGATTGTTTAACCCATGCCCATGAGATCTTGAGCCCCCACTATCCCGGCGTAACGGAACACTGTCGATCGGTTTTGCTCGGGGAATGGCACCTCATTTTACTCAACTCTGTCCTCCCGACGGCTCAATGGGGAGAAGGGTACCTGAGGGACACCACCTTACGTCAGCTAGAAACCTTGCTGCTCACCCACCCCGATCGTCCCACCGTCATTGTCTTACACCACCATCCTCTCCCCGTGGGGATGGACTGGTTAGATCAAATTGCCGTCCAAAATGGAGCCGAATTGTTAACCCAACTCGATCGCTTTCCCCAGGTCAAAATTGTGCTGTTTGGCCATATCCATTGGGCCTTTGAACACCACCACGCCAGCAAAGCCTTTTATGGCTGTCCCGCCAGTAGTTTACAGGTTACGCCACCAGCTCCCATCCCCCCCATCCAAGAGCCTGGCTTTAGACTCTTGACCCTGTGGCCGGATGGTACCCACCAAACCCAAGTCCATCGCCTGCCCTGCGGGGGGTGTTCCTCAGCCGGAATTAGCTTGAACGAGCCCTAAGCTTGTTTGAGGCCTTGTCGAACCGTTTCGATTTGGGCTTTCATCGCATCCGCCGATCGTCTGAGTTGTTCTTGCTCCGAGGGAGTTAAACTCAGTTCCATAATTTTTTCCCGACCCGATCGTCCTAGTTGAGCCGGAACCCCAAGATAAACATCGCTCAGACCATATTCCCCCTGCAGATAGCAACTGGTGGGCAGTAAACGATGACGATCCATGAGGATAGATTCCACCATCAAACAGGCGGAAGAGGAGGGTGCATAGAAGGCACTGCCGGTTTTCACCAGTTCCACAATTTCTGCGCCCCCCTGCTGGGTGCGTCGTACTAACTGATCAATCTGATCCTGGGGAAGCAAGTCTGTAATGGAAATCCCATTGACGGTGCAATAGCGGGGTAAGGGCAACATCGCATCGCCATGACTCCCCAGCACCATAGCGGTCACATCGGCAATGGAGACCCCGAGTTCCATGGCAATAAAAGTTTGAAAACGGGCAGAATCCAAGACACCCGCCATTCCCAAAACCCGCTCTGGCGGTAAGCCACTTTCTTGCCAGGTTAGGTAGGTCATCACATCGAGGGGATTGGTAACAACCACAAAAATAGCTTCCGGGGATTGTTGAACCGCCAGGCGGGCCGCTTGGCCAACAATGCGGGCATTGGTCAACAACAAATCATCCCGACTCATTCCCGGACTCCGGGGTTTACCCGCTGTAATGACCACTACATCAACCCCCTTGAGGGCTCCATAGTCATTTGAACCCGTAATTTGGCGATCGTGTCGTTCTATTCCCCGAGCTTCCATCAAATCTAAGGCAATGCCCTGGGGGAGTCCCGGTACAATATCCAACAAAACGACATCCGCAATATTTTTTTCTGCTAGGCGTTGGGCTAGGGTACTGCCCACTCGCCCTGCACCAATAACTCCAACCTTGGGTTGAGGCGATTCAAAACATCTCAAGGTGATTGCTCCAAAAATCTCTATGCATGAGGGCAGTCTTATTATACGCGCGAAAGTTACCCTCAAACGGTAGATTTCAATACAGCTAGAACCCCACCGCAGGGCATAAAAACTGAGGGTTTTCTAACCGTGAAATAGCCCAAAAAGAAGCGGAAAAGAGGGTACGTCCTGCTGCATTCTGTACCCTACTCTTCCGTCTGTCGTAGTCCCAGTTTTACCGCTAGGGGCTGAGCACAGCAGAAAGACTGCAGCGCTAACTGCCCCTAATAAACCTGAGTGAATGAACCCAAGTTAGTGAGCCCGAACAACTTCCTGTTCCTTCGCGTGCCCTTGACCATTGACGTGACCGTTGCCGCTACGGGGTTGAATGACACCGTAACCGCCGTGATTCCGTTCGTAGGCAACATTAATTTCGCCCGTTTCGGAATTACAGAACACATAAAAGTCATGATCCACCAGATCCAGTTGTTCCAGGGCTTCATCAACCGTCATGGGGGGCATAGCAAAGTACTTCGTCCGAACCACATGACGAGGCAGTTCTGGCTGACGATCGCCAATTAAATCTTCGACTAATTGGGTTTCGGCCTGACCGTTTACGAGGGCTGCTTTAGTAGACTTAGCGCCTTTCTTATCAAAACGGCGTTCTTTATACTTACGCAGTTGCCGACTGATTTTATTAGCCACCAGATCAATGCTGGCATACATGTTCTCGCTACTTTCTTCGGCGCGAATCACAGTGCCATTGGCATAGATAGTCACTTCTGCGGTTTGCTTGGGATTTATCCGGGGATTCTTGGCGACAGAAAGGTGAATATCAACCTCCGAGGTGATGGATTGAAAATGACTGACGGCCTTCTCGATTTTCTCATTGACATAGTTGCGAATAGATTCGGTAATATCAATGTTTTTCCCCTGGATAACAAGTTTCATATAGGGCCTCCCTCAATAAATGAGACGAATTAAATGCAGGATAAATAGATACTTTCTTCATGGCACCTGCATGGCTGAATGAAGCGATCGGGCTCAGTGCTTGGGATGGCAGCTAGGGAAGCTAGATGTCATCGAATCAAGACCAAACCTGAATTTACCCTAACTCCAAACTAGCATTTTGTATTACAGCAAACACGCTGATTTAGAATCCTTAGCATCCTGTTACATTTCTTAACGATTTTATGAAAACAATCTGTAATTTTCCCATACTGCGCTGTCCGTTACTTAAAGGCGGGGCATTGCGATCAGGATAGCCCATTGCCTTTGCTAGAGTCGTATCTTTCTTGAAGTCCATGATGCAGCAGTTAAGCACCAACCGCTGTAGATCTAACACTTGTTGTAATGCGGGTAATGCTGTCACTTGCTTAACCTGGATTATTCATGAGCAGTAGAAGACTGAGAGATGGCACTGGTCAGTTAAGCCGTGAGGGAAGTGAAACCGCGTAAGGATAGCAACTCCAGCATAGAAACCGATCGATGACACAGCCCGATCGCCATAGATGGAGTTTGGGGCACTGGTCTCTAAAGAGATGATAGGGGGCTGAAAAGTTAATCCTGTAAGCGTCTCAGGTAATTTGCTGTGAATACCCTGATAACCTTTGCTTGGTAGGCATTCAGGAACTTATCCCCCGTTAACCGTTCAGTACACCGATCTTAGAGTGTTGTTAACAAAATGTAGGTGAATTTTTCCAGAGCTAGCAAGCTGGGTAATAAGCAGTTCAATACCTCTATGTGGGTATTCGGCTTATTGTTGAAGGGATTGATAGGATATAATCTAAAGTAGCGATCGATTAAAGAGTAGAGTGTTTTCTGCCCTTCAAATAGAGGTAGTAAACAGGCACAAATATGGGGTTGAATAATAACTTGATTAGAAACGATCGGCAGAACTTCTGAAACCTTAAAAGGATTGAGATTTTGTAAGTCTTCTTCAAATTGTTTGACTATGCTTTCGTCTAAGAGTAAGGGATGCCAGGAAACGATCGTTTTCTGGTACTGCTCTGGTGTCCAATCTTCTGGTGATGCCGGAATGTTCGTCAGATCTACTGGATGACCACACCAAAAGTCTATTAAGCGGTGAACGGGATTCAATAAGTCATATAGGTTAAGCTGAGTTTCAAGGTCAGCTTCAGCAATGCCCATTAGTAAAAAATCTAAAATGTTTGCTGAATTTTGCAAATCTTGAGCGCGGTCAAATAATTCTAATACCTGCCAGCTTGGCCAATCTAACATTTGAATATATTCTAAGTTAGATGCTTCTAGTAGTCTAAATACTTGAGGGATTGTAAACCCTCGATCGCCTTGGAGCATCCAGTTCATACGAACTTCTTCGTTAGACTTTGGACTAGATAAACGTTGCTTAAGAATAACATTCGGCTTCAATTCGTGAAAAACTTCATGAGCTAAGTCAATATCAGATTGCTCTGAACTTTCATGAAAAATACCAATTTCTCTGAGAAACTCTTGCATTTGATAAAAATTCTGGCGTTGCCGCAAGCTGTGAAAGTTACCCCGTATAACTCCATCAGGTTTTAGGAGTCCTTGGCAAAGTTGTAAACAGAGTAGAGGGTCTTGAATTAAATATAAAATTTCATCACAGTTAATCATGTCAAATTGTCGATCGATCTCTTGTAGTGCTTCTAGGGACAAACACTGAAACTGTACTCGATCAGTAAGATTATGTGCCCTACAACGATCGTTTGCCATAGCGATCGAAACAGAAGAAAAATCAATCCCTAAAATTTGGGCACCAGGGTTGGCTATTGCCAGAGCAATGGTTTTCCATCCGCTTCCACAACCGACATCTAAAATTTGGCATTTATTCAGGTCAGGAATTACACGATTCCGTAGATAATATGGTGTAATTAAGTTACACTTTGCTAGTAATAAGCTTTGAGCCTTAAAGATCAACAACTGATCAACAGGAATTTCAGGATAGGGATTTTGATCATATTGATAACGAGTGTTTTCGCTGGAACTACGGGCAGGAACAGAGGGAAATATATCCATATACAAGCTGACATAAATGTATAAATTATTGGCTTCTGCTTCAAGTTTATGAAGCAATTATTTGAATTTATCTTTAGAGTGCTTAGTCAGTATCTTTGCCCAAGTATAACATCCTCCGATTACTGAGCTTGTAAATTGAAATAATGTCGTTTTTAACGGTAGAGACATTAAAAACGCAAGTGCTGCAGGTGCTCAGGGAAGCAGGGATGTGCTAGGTTCTAGTAGGAGAAAAAATACCTATCTTGAGATTCCAAGACCACCAGAGCGCTATGACGGATCAGTTAATTCGGGCAACAGCCGCTGAGGGCGGTATTCGAGCGGTGGGCTGTATTACAACAGGGCTAACGGCGGAAGCACGTCAGCGCCATGAATTGTCTTTTCTGGCCACCACTGCCCTCGGCCGCAGCATGGCCGCTGGTCTGCTCTTAGCCTCTAGCATGAAACAACCACAATCTCGGGTGAACCTGCGGCTTCGGGGATCCGGCCCCCTGGGGGGATTGTTTGTGGATGCGGGTCTCAATGGAACGGTGCGCGGCTATGTGAATCATCCTGAGGTGGAATTGCCCCTTAACGATCGAGGGCAATTTGATGTCAGTGGAGCACTAGGGGTTGGCTATCTGCACGTTGTACGAGATGTAGGCTATGGACAACCCCATACCAGTACGGTGGAACTGGTTACGGGGGAAATTGGCGAAGATGTGGCCTTTTATTTAGCCCATTCCGAACAAACCCCTTCCGCCTTAGTGGTGGGGGTTCTACCCACTGAAGCAGGTGTACAGGCCGCGGGAGGCTTGCTCGTGCAAATTTTACCGAGTGCCTCTCATAATGAACCCCTGATTGAACTTTTAGAGTCTCGGATCAGTCATTTAAATCGATTTACACAACAATTGTCGGAGGGAAAGACCCTGACGGAAATTCTGGATTACACCCTAGGAGACTTAAACCTCCAGATTTTAGGCAATCCCTTGCCCCTCTATTACCATTGCCCCTGTTCACCCCAACGAATGCTGAGTGCCCTAAAATTATTTGGTGTGGCGGAACTTCAGGATATGATTGTGGTAGATCAAGGTGCTGAAATTTCCTGTGACTTTTGTGGTGAAAAATATCATGCAGACGTAAATGAATTAAATCAAATTCTTGCCGAAATTGCGCCTTAGGGCACCTCTATCCTTAGGGCAGTTTATAAGACAGTTAAAGAGTAGATTTTCGAGGTGCCCCTTAGATTAAGTTTAAGAATACAGCAGTCCTAGATCAATTGTAAGGACTAGACTGCTGAAACCGTTGTGTGGTGTGCGCCCTTACACCACACAACCCATTTAGGATTGCTGTAATATGAATGTAAAATCTCGTTCAGGGCTGAATACCTTACTCTATACCATTGGGGTTAGCAGTTTAGCCATTGTTGCCCTGGCTATCGGGGTAAAAATTTTTGAACAGTGGCGCGATCGTCAACAGGAGCAGCAGGCGTTTGTCCAGTTGCAAACCCTTTCCACCCAGGCGGATCATGAAGCCTGTGTTAATGCGGCCCAATCTATCCCCCCCACTTCCCAGTTTTATAGCGAAGCACAAAGAATTGGCGAACAGTGTAATTTTGCGTTGGGGGAAGCTTTGACCCAAAGTGGTGAGGTTCGTACAGCCCTATCCCTATTACTGGCCATTCCCGAGTCGGCTCAGTCCTACGACGAGGCCCAAACCCTGGTAGACAACTTATCCGCCGAGATCATTGAGCAAGCCCAAACCCAAGTGGTTGAGGGTAACCTAGACGAAGCGATCGTTACCCTGGCTCAAATTCCCTTAGAAGCACCGGCAACGGCCACCGCCCAAAACCTACGGGAAGGGTGGCGCAAAGAATGGAAAGACAACGAGGAAACGATCGCTAAGGCCAAAGCCGCTTTAGAGGATGGTCAATGGGCCACCGCGAAAGATCTCTTAGGGAAAGTAAGTTCTACCCCCTACTGGCAGGGACAGATTGAACCCTTATTGGCCAAAGCCGAGGCAGGGATTGCGGAGGTGATTCGCTATGAACAGCAGCAACGGGCAAGGCGTCAACAAGCGGCAACCACCAGCTTTAACGATCGTCTGCAATCCTTATACGATACCTATGTGAAAGAAGGCATGACTGAACTTGAAGCCTGGAACCTAGCCTGCGAAACGATGGGAGGAACGATCGAAGATGTTGGCCCAGAAGTCGTTTGCAGCCCTTAGGGATGAAAAAAACGGCAAGGTTGCTACACTAGAATTTCCTTATCCCCAGGAGCAAGGTTAGATCTTCAGCGCCAGTAGCATTATGGTTGAATCGAATCATTACCAAGTTTTAGGGCTCCAATCTGATGCGACTCAGGCGGAAATCAAACAAGCCTATCGCAAACTTGCTAAACAGTTCCATCCCGATCGCTATGAAGGCGTGGATGCCAGTGCCAACCACGAGCGCATTGTGGCCATTAATGTAGCCTATGAAGTCTTGGGGGATCTCAAACGACGACAAGATTATGATTCTCACCGCTTTAGCAGAACCTCCTTTTGTCCTCCCGTAGAGCGGGAGCGCGGTCAACGTCCCCCCCCACGCCGTCGGCAGCACTCCGTCAACGAAGATGATCTGATTCGGGAATGGTTAGAACAGGTTTATCTTCCTATTGATCGGGTCATGGAGATGGTCTTACGAACCTATAAAGCAGAAATTAACGCCCTAGCCGCCGATCCCTTTGATGATGAGTTACTGGATGCCTTTCAAGCTTATTTAGATCGCTGCAGTGAACGTCAAAGTCAAGCAGAAAACTGCTTTCAATCCTGTGCGAACCCTGCCAAATTAGCTCAGTTTGCCGCTACCCTTTACTATTGTTTAGGGCACATTGGGGATGGGCTCAAAGAACTCGGTTACTTCACCACCAGTTACGATGAAAATTATTTGCATACGGGACAGGAAATGTTTCGCCTAGCCGCCCAACTTCGTACAGAAATGGACAGGACTTATCCTCAATTTTAAGCGCCACCCTTAATTGAGGTGGGCCGATCGCTCTAAGCGAATAATATTTTCCGTGAGGGTTTCAAAGGTGTCATCGTGGCTAATGACAAATAACTGTTGAAAGGATTTCAGGTTAGCCAGTGCCTCCGCTAAATGCGATCGACGATCTTGATCCAGGTTGACCGTGGGCTCATCAAAAAAGGCCACATCCAGATCCGCTAAGACCTTCAGTAAGGCTAGGCGGATGGCTAGTGCAGCCGCCGTTTGTTCTCCACCCGAAAGGGTGCGGAAGTTGCGCCAAGCCTGATCTTCCTGAACTCGGATTTCATAATCTTCCGTCCAATCGAGGGCCATACCTGGGCGGTTCATCAACTCCCGAAATAAACGATCGGCTTCTAGGCGAATCCCATCGAGGTAATAGCCGGTAATGCGGGGGCCACTCTGGTTGTAGATGCTCCGGGCATCTTTCAAAAATTGATAAACTTCTTGCTTGTCTGCCTGTTCCTGTTGCAACGCAACGAGGGTGTCCTGCCACTGTTGGCGCTGGGCGAGGAGTTGGCTGAGTTGCTCTAGATTTTGCCGTTTCCCCTGCAGACTGCCTTCTAAGTAAGCTTGCTGCGATCGTTTCTCTTGGTAGGCTTCTTCCGCTAGTTTGAGGGCTTCGGGGGAGTAGCCTTGCTGTTGTTGTTGATAGGTTTGATATTGTTCTTCGTAACGCTGTTGCAGTTCCCTCACATGGGTTTGGAGTTCCTGACAGCGGGCCTCCCGTGCGGTCACGGTAGCGGCCAGGTTTTCCTGCTGTAGGTAGCGTTGGTAGTCTGCCTTGAGGGTTTCAAGTTGCTGGGCCTTATCCTGAAAGTCTGCGTCTAGACTGGCGTAGGTGTTAATCTCCTGCTGCAGCGGGGCCAGTTCTTGTTCCAAAGCGATCGTGGCAGCTTCTAGATCCCGGAGTTGCTGCTGTAACTGGGGCTCCCGTTCTAACTGTTGCTGCAACCACTGAGCCTGTCCTCGGGGATCTCCTAGAGCTTTGAGGGTTGCATTCAGGTGCTGCTGTTGGGTCTCTAAGATCGGAAGTTGCACCAAGGCAGTCTCCGTTGTGCTTAACTGTTGCTGTACCTCTAGCAGTTCCGTGTGATAGGTGTGTTGCTGTTGCTGTAAGTTAGGCAGTTTGGCCCGTTGCAATTGTGCCTCCTGGACAGTTTTCCACTGTGCCTCTAGCTCCTCCAGTTGGGCTTGCAGTTGGGCTTCATCCACTTGAGTGGATAAGTCCTGCAAAATCTGGGAAATGCCTTGAAGTTGTTGGGTTTGCAGAGTTACCCCAGACTCTAGGGTGGTTTCAATTTGCTGCAACTGGGGAACCCAGAGGGGCATCGCTTCCGCTAGCGATCGGAGCAGGGTTTGAACGTTGGTCACCGCATCTTGATACTGAGTCTGTCCCGCCTGCCCCCGTTGCCACAGGTGATGTAACTCTTGGTAAAACTGCAGCGCGGCTTGGCGATGAGCTAATTGATGTTGGAGGCGCTGGCGTTGTTCTTCCAGGGTCTCGGCCTGCTGAACCACCGCCTCTAACTGCTCCAACCGCTGAATCTCCGTGTCCACTAAACCGAACTGATACTGCAACCGCTGTTGTTGTTTTTGCCCTGCCTTGTGTTGTCCTTCCAGGGTTTTATAGTGCTGAATCTGTTGCAGCAATTCCTGAGACTGGGCGGTGAGGCTGGCTTGCTCCTGCAGGGGCTCCGCTAGGGCCGTGAGTTGGGCTCGAAAGGCGGTGAGTTGCTCTACCTGGGTTGTGACCTGAGCCTGCTGCACCTTTTGCTGTTGGCATTTTTGCGTGAGATTCGTTTGACGTTTCAATAATTGATCCCGCTCTTGTCGCCGCTGGTGCAGCCCTTGCTGTTCTTCTTGCAAAGCCAGATAACGTTGGTATGCCGATCGCGTTTGCTCACAGATCTGCACGGCTTCCTGAGCTTTCTGATAGTGCTCTTGCTCCTGCTGGTAGAGGCTTTGCTGGTTTTGGATTTGCCAATGGCACTGCTCTAGGGCAGTGGTGAGTTGTTGCAGGGTTTCCTGTTGTTGTCGGAGTTGCTGCCATGCCTCGGCTTTAACTTTTAACTCCCCTTGTAATTGCTCCAGACGGTGTTGCTCCTGCTGGCAGGCTATCTCTAGGTCTGTAAATTGTTGTTTGAGATTCTCCCAATCCTTTAAGCGATCGGTATAACCTTGCACTTGGAACTCAATTTCCCGCACTTTGGACTCAGCAAACTTCTCCAGATCCGCCGCCTTTTGGAAGGCTAGTTTATACTCTTCCACCTGGAGAATAGGGTCAAAGATTTCCTTCCGTTTTTCTGGCGACTTCAAAAAATCACTGGCAAAACTCCCCTGAGGAATGCCAATCACTTCACCAAATAACTTGGGTAAATATTTAGCGGGGGCTAATTTACGGTTTTGGGGAATACCCAAATGTTCCTGTAACCATTGGGTGGCATCATCAAGACGGTGAATACCGTCAATTTTGACCTGAAGTTGAGGATCAAAAATGGTATAGGTACTCGATCGGCTTTTGCCACTTTGACGTTGGACTTGATAGGTGCGGCCATCCTGGTTAGAAATAAAACTCACCGTGACTTCCGTATGGGAAGACCCTTGGCGACGCAGTTCGTCTAATTTAAACTCCCCCGTATAGTTAAATAAGACCCAGGCGATCGCCTCTAAAATACTGGTTTTACCTGCACCATTCTCACCGCAAATTGCATTGACCCCCGGCTGAAATTCAAAGTAGCGATCGTGGTAAATCTTAAAGTTCTTCAAACTAAGGGACAAGATTTGCATAGCTAAACATGAACCTGATTTAAGATAAGTCTGAGGCGATCGTAATCTTCCCGTAAAAGAACAGATAACGTGCGTCCCGCCGTCACAAGCCAGTCACGATCTGCCTTCCGAATTTGATACCCTTCCCGCAAAATAGCAGCAATTAAACTATCAACAGGAGCAGCGGAGAGGTGCAATAATGTCGTCAGAAAATCCAAACGATCGCTAAAGATTTGAATGTCTTCGGGACTGCAACGGTAAACCGCTTGATGAATGGGAGGGGGACGGGGGGGTAAGTATTGACGAATCGTCCCCCCAGACTGCCCTGTTCCAGGCTCCTGAAAGCCAACGATCGCCGCCTGAAATTCCGTTTTCAACATCGCAAAAATTTGGGGCTGTTCCGCTTGCAATTCTTCCAGGGATAACCCTAAGGCTCGGGTGCGATGAATCGTATCCACCGGCCGGGTACTCACTTGATACACAACCCCATAAATCCGAGCCTTTGACTCCGGATCCTCTGCCCAGCCCCATGATCCAAAGGGCGGCATAGCCGCAAATTCCAACGCCTCCGGCTCAAGACACTGCGCCATAAACTCAGCAGTCGCCGTTTCCACCACCTCCGCAATGTGGTCTGGATTCAGAGAACGGCCCGATTGGGTTCCCAACAAGGGTAAACGCATAGTCTTAGGGGAGAGGTTGCAGCAGAGACGTTCCTCTGATTCAGACTACTTCACCCGTTCCAGTTCCGTTAACTGAAAAGTTACCAGCTTATCCCAGTTTCCCCCTTCAAAGAGAATGGCAGCCTTTTTGCTACTGACCCGTTGAACATAGCCTTGATAGCCAAAGTAAATATCTTTAGGGTTGATCACCCGAACCACTGCACCAGGAAGAATCATCGATCGATACCTAAGGGATAAACAACGGTGAAGCACCTCGATTCATTGTAGGGGGTGGCAAACCACCCCGCCACAATCCCTATTTTTGTGTAGAAATAGGAACCCAGTTTGCGAGTCTTCAAAGTGCCCATCTAAGCGTAAGCGGTAAGAAGAGCGATCGTCAATCTTAAGCACTAAACCAGAAGGGCCAGGTCACAGGCGACTTCGTAGCCCGCCTACGCGGAGCATATTGCTGCTCGAGATCGGCGCAGGGTCGAATACGACTCTCCTGGGTATGGACATTACATTGATAAACTTCCCACTGATTCAAATCGATCGCCGTAAGCCAACCACTGCGAGGATGATAGGCTCCCGTATCAATGCCAAGCCAACCTACTCCCCGCACCAATTCCCCTGGATTCACCTGGGGAAAAGTAAAGGTAATCGTATGGCCAATCACGATCAATTTATCTTCAAAATAGGGATGTTCAATACGATGAAAGTCATCTCGGATCCAGCAGAGATCATCCTTCACCTGATCCGCCAAAGCAACCGCAGGATTCACCCCCGCATGAACCAACCAAATATCATCTAAATCTAGGCTATAGGGCTGTTTTCTAAACCAATTGACATCTTGCCAGAGAGCTTCTAAGTCCTGTTGATAGCTTTCAAAGGTACTATCTCCCCCATTGGCCATCCAGGCATGGAGATCGTAAACCGATACCTCCCCATCCGCTTGAAAACTCTCAATCATCATCTGCTCATGGTTGCCCACTAGCGTGGTGTAGCCTTCCTCCCGCACCAACTTAACCACCTTACGGCTATCGGCTCCTCGATCGATGAGATCCCCCACAAAATAAACCTCATCACTGCTCGTGGGAGACATCAGAGAAAGAAGCTGAACGAGCGTGTTGTATTGTCCATGGACATCGCTAATGACCCAACGGCGGGTCGGAGTTGAGGGGGTAGGGGCAGGAGGAGAATTCGCCATGGGCTGACCGGAAAAGGTAATGTCAATCAATTATAAAGTCGAAAACTGTGGCTTTCACTCTATTCTATTCCTACAGGCTAAACTTGTCCTTCTCAGAAAATTTACGGATCTTCCCTAGACACCTCGATCCGGACAACTGTGCTATGATGAGGGGGCACTGCGGGCGTAATTCAGTGGTAGAATGTCAGCTTCCCAAGCTGAACGTCGTGGGTTCGAGTCCCATCGCCCGCTT
>JBMTZC010000003.1:0-32848 GCA_049455215.1 Prochlorotrichaceae cyanobacterium | reverse complement strand
CCCCCCCCCCACTCTTCCGCCTTAAGTTGCTAGCCCTCAGAAAGGTCAAAATTGTATGAAAAAAGGCATCTATACCTTAGGAAATGATGTTGTTCTCGATCAAATTATCGCCTTGCTAAACAGCATTGAAGCCAATAGTAATAATATTCCTGTTTGTGTAATCCCCTATGACGATCGTATAGATCAACTGACCAAAGCAATTTCCCAAAGAGAGAATCCTAACGTCACTATCTTTAGCGATCAAGAGATTATTAACAAATGGGATTCCTTCTCGTACTCAGCCTGGGATACACATCCAAGAACAAGTAAGGAAGGATATCATCGGTTTGGAACCCATCGCCGATATTGTGGTTTTGATGGGGACTTTGATTTGTTTCTATATATGGATGCAGATACTTTGCTCTTAAGAGATCCAGAATATTTATTTAGCTATTTGAGTCAATATGATTTTTTAGTATACGATTTTCAATATAAAGATCTCAGTCATGTTTACAATTTAAATAGTTCTAAGCTTCAATCTGTCTTTAGTGAAGCTGAACTTAATAATATTTTTTGTTCTGGCTTTTATGGATCGCGGAAGAATTTATTTTCTCAAAATGATCTCAATAAAATTATAGATTATTTAAGCCAGGGTGAGTGGGATATCCTTTATCCAATGGCTCCTGATCAAACCTTGATCAATTATATGATTATGCGATCGCATCGAAATTTTATCAATTTATCTCTGAGCCAACCCAAAGATCAGGTAACCGGATGCTGTGTAACTTCTCCTCATTTTAAGGAAGAAAATCACCTCCTCTATGACAAGGATGAACTTTTGACCTATATTCATTATATTGGCTTATCCTCTACACTTTTCACAAGAGTGTGTCACGGAGAAAATCTGGATTTTCCTTATCGTAATATCTTTCTGCATTATCGTTACTTGAAAAATCCGGATCAACGACCTACTTTTACAGGGCATCCTAAGCCATTGAACCCGCCAACCAGTTTTTTCGACAGAGCACAGCGTAAACTCAATCAAATCCTGCAGGCTAGCAACTTAAGGAGGTAGAGCGATCGCTTCAGGCAGAAAGCCCTCCCGCAAAATCAGATAAAGATTAGATGATTAGCTTAGAAAATAAAAAATTTTCATCTTAATGTAATTCATTTAAATTAGATCTTATGAAGATTTATCATCTTGGTGGCAAAGGAAACTTTGGAGACTTCCTAAACTTGTGGCTATGGGATCAAGTTATGCCTGACATCCTGGATGAGGATGGATGTACTGCCTTTGTTGGCATTGGTACACTTCTGAATCAGAAGATGGTAGCTCAAACTCCTGACGCTCAAAAACGTATTATTTTCAGTAGCGGTGCGGGTTATGGTAAACGCCTTAAAAACTTAGATGAGTCTTTTACGGTCTATTGTGTTCGTGGACCTATTACAGCTCGAATGCTTAATTTACCCCTAGATCTTGCGATCGCTGATGCAGGAATTTTAATTCGTAAGCTTTATCAACCATCACTCCCCAAGAGATATAAGTTTTCCTATATGCCTCATTATAACTTTGCGGGTGAAGGCTGGAGATTAGTTTGTGAGCAAATTGATTTTGGTTATATTGATCCTTGTTTACCAACCGAAGAGGTACTAGATCAAATAAGTAGTAGTGAGATTTTATTAACGGAGGCAATGCACGGAGCCATTGCTGCTGATGCATTGCGGGTTCCCTGGATTCCTGTCATCAATCATCCAATTATATTGGCACTAAAATGGCAAGATTGGTGTTCATCTATGGGACTTTACCATTCTCCCCACTATATTGATTATCTGAACCAACCCAATCCCAAGATTGACCCCTTGACTCCGATTCGTCAGGTCAGAGATAGCATTCGACAGAGAAAGACAGCAAAGCAACTGCTTGCTGTAGCAAAAAGTGCTAAGCCTATGTTGAGTGATATTAACCTACTGGATAATTTAGTTGAACAATTATTGGAAAAAATAGAAATCTTAAAGAAGGATGTGATTGCAGGTAAGTTCGTCTGACGAAGAAAGTGGGTTTCAGTCCCGATTCACACGTTGATAAGATAGGCCTTAGACCTTAGGAACCCAAAAAACATCATTATTTTTAAAAGTTGCCTCAGGAATTTCTGTCTCCTCTAGCAATTGAAAGGGAATATTAGGATTTAATATATAGGATAGCTTCAATAAATTAACCATTTCTCGATAGTTTGCCTCTGTCAGTACGATCGGATGTGGAGACTGATGGACACGACGAGCAAATTCGTATAGTTGGTAGTCGCCATATTTACTCCACCAACTTTCAGCATTTAGGTAATTAAAATTAGAAGCAATTTGCAGTTGAAGCAGAAGCACGATAAGGCTGATAATAAGACCCTTTACCCATTTCAGGGATGTGGTTTGAAAGAGATGAACTAAACAAAAGGAGATCGCAGCATAGAGTCCAAAGACCGATAACAGTTGATACCGAATAATACTCGAAGAACTCCCACCTAACACTAAATCCTTAGTCAAAAAGAGAATTGAAGGAACCGCTAACCAGCCTAGCAATGCAACCCGAGAACGATCGCTATATCTTAGGGTGTACCAAAGACTGGCTAAAAGAATCAAAGCAGAAAAAACAATTAACAAAATATCACTAGTCGGCAGGTTTAATATAGATAAATCAACGGAATTTTGAGTGATAATTTCTGACTTTAGGGGATTCTCAAAATCACTAAAAAGGCTAGTTATATTAAAGAGAATACGTTGCCACAGGATCTGAGTAGGCATAGGTTTCCACGTATAATCTGCCCCGACTCGAATCATAAATCCTTGGAGTTGAACAACCCTGAAAATCCAAATCAGGAAGATCAGAAAACTCACGAATAAGGCGAGAAATATCTTCTTATTTTTGTGAAAAGTGGAGAGCAGATGCTGACGGAGTGCATTCGCGCTATTGATCGGACGATCGAGATTGGTATGGCAGAGACAATATAAAGCTTGACTGAGGATCACGCCATAGTAGAGAGTATGAGAATAAAGTCCAGTCGTTGAAAGTAACGTGTATATTATCAGATTTTTCTGGCTTTTATGCTTTAGATATCGAAACAATATCAAGCTAGAGGAGAGTGCTAACAAGACAAATAGAATATAATGTCTTGCTTCTTGAGCATAAATCAAAAAGATAGGCGAGTTAATTACAAAAGTAGTGGTTAACAATGAGATCGATCGAGTATGAAAAATCTCATCAATGAGCGTATAAATAACGGGGATTAAAAGTAGGCTTAATAAAGCAGAAAAAAGTCGTAAATTCTTTACAGTACAACCAAAAAATTTAGTCCAATAATAAAGAGCGATAAAATAGAGGGGAGGATGACTGTCATCTGTGATTACGCCATTTAAGACATCACCTAAGTTTCGATCGCTATTGGGACACTGAAAAATCTTGAGAGAACCAAAGTCTTTTTGTTCTGTACCCACCCATTGAAAAACATCGATTTTAGTATAGCCAGACAATCGTAGAGAAGTATAAACTTCATCATACCAATAAGGCTTGCTGTCCAAATGAGAAAATCTCATTAAAGAGCAGACTAAAATCAACACTAATCCTAGTTTTTGCAACGATCGCCACTGAAGTATTTTTTCTCGAAGCATTATATTTTCAACGTTCCAGATGCCCTAAAAATTGCCACACAATATTAACATAAAGACAGGGCTAAAGTTCTCCCAGTGAAGTACAAGAGTGATCTAGGGTTAAATTTTTGCCTTGTCGTAGAGCATCAATAATTCTACCCATTTTTGTCAAGCTTTGCTAAAATATAAAGTCTTAAAACGAAATGCAATAATTACCGCTGCGAATACGTTATGGCTGAAGCCTACCTGCTGAGTAAGTTATCATCTGTCGAACAAACCTTTCATGAGTTAACCCGTAAGCTTGCTGACCCTGATGTGGCAAGTAACCCAGATGAATTTCAGCGTGTGGCCAAGTTACGATCGTCTTTAGAAGAAACCGTAGACGTATACGAACAGTGGAAAAAGACGGCAGAAGATCTTAAAGGTGCGACGGAAATTTTCAAAGAGTCCTCAGCGGATCGAGAATTGCGGCAGATGGCCGAACTTGAAATAGAAGAACTAGAGCAGCGTTTGGATGAACTTGAAAAGCAATTGAAAATTCTTTTGCTTCCCCGCGATCCCAACGACGACAAAAATATCATGTTAGAAATTCGGGCGGGGACAGGGGGTGAAGAAGCTAGCATCTGGGCTGCCGATTTGGTGCGAATGTATTCCCGCTATGCCGAGGTACAGCGTTGGCGGGTTAAGCTGCTCAGTGAATCCTTAGCGGATATGGGTGGTTTTAAGGAAGCAATCTTAGAAATTCAAGGCGATCGGGTCTATAGCAAACTCAAATTTGAAGCCGGGGTTCACCGAGTTCAGCGAGTGCCCGTCACCGAATCGGGAGGACGGGTTCACACCTCCACCGCAACGGTGGCCATTATGCCGGAAGTAGATGATGTAGAAATACAGATCGATCCCAAAGATATTGAAATGAGTACGGCGCGATCCGGTGGAGCGGGGGGACAAAACGTCAATAAAGTAGAAACCGCCGTGGATTTGTTCCACAAGCCGACTGGAATTCGAGTGTTCTGCACCGAAGAGCGGTCGCAACTGCAAAACCGAGAGCGAGCCATGCAAATTCTCCGGGCAAAGCTGTATGAAATGAAGCTGCAAGAACAGCAGGAAGCTGTGACCTCTATGCGTCGGTCTCAGGTGGGCACAGGCTCGCGATCGGAAAAAATTAGAACCTACAACTATAAAGATAATCGGGTGACGGATCATCGCTTAGGGCAGAACTTTCCTTTAGAGAGCATCTTAGAAGGGGACTTGGATTTAGTGGTTCAGTCCTGTATTGGTCGAGATCAGGAAGAACAACTTGCCGCCTTAGCCCAAGAAAATGTCTAGCTTGCCGCAGAGCAGAGATGCCATCGGTTGATCAGCGTTTGTAGGATTCTGGCGGGTAGCAGCGTCGTGCTCACAACGCATTGGGTGTCCTATCGTAAAGGCTAAAAAAAGCTTGTAAACACAAGGCTTACAAGCTTTCTTAAAGTGATTTAACTAATGGAGCTGAGCGGAATCGAACCGCTGTCCGCCCTAGGTATTCACTGCGGGCTCATTCACAGGCTTAGCCGTTCTAATCCTCAGGCAGGAACCGCCACTTATCCCTGACGGTGGGATTCTCTAGTAAGTATTTCGGTGATGTTCTCCACCAGAGAGAAGAAAAACACCTATCCGTTGGGGTTAGGTCTGATGTCCTTAACGGAGTCAAACAGCAGACGCTCGCTTAAAAAGTTTTTAAGAGTTAGGCAGCAACTGCAACAGGAGCAGCCTTACGAGCAAAGGGAACGATGTTGTTCGCATTTACATTTGTTTGAGCCTAGATTAACGAGAGTGGACTCCCTCTCGACCTGTATCACCGACGCATGCTTTCGCTAACACGTCGAAACCATTACAGCCCCGTACATTGAAAGTTAACGTTTACCCGAGTAATTAGGCTACCTAGGTCAGTTAACTGACTTTGTTTCAAGTGGGTTAAAACAAGAAGTTACGGAGTTAACTGAGCCCAGTATAACGCTTTGCTAAATTTTTGGCGACAGTAACGATCCAGGGTAATTCGATGAGGGCACTTCATTACTTCAGCCTAGAACCCTTACGGTAGGCTAAAAATTACGATCGCCTTGATAGCCACTGTAATTGGCTAAATCCTCCAAAGGCTGACGACCGGAGTAAAACTGACCTTCAATTTCCCAGGTGGGGTATCCGGAGACTTGTTTGCTCCGGCAGAGATCCGCTTGGGGATTAATACCATCGGGATCACATTCCACATAGGGAAGAAACTTAACGGCTTCTTGACCGAATAACTCTTTTTGCTCGTGACAATGGGGGCACCAGTAAGCAGAATACATCTTGGCTCCGGAAGCGGTAAGATGCTTCGCCAGTTCCACTTTAGCGGGGTTAGAGACGGAAACGATCGGCGGGCCTAAACGAGGATCATTGGCCTGGACACTTGAGGAAGGATTTGCCTGAGCATACAGCCCTAAGCTGGCCACCACGGTCACCATTGCGACGATCGCCCCCGAGAAAAATAGTTGCCCCCCATCTTCCCAGTCTCGACCAATTAAACTCAGGATAAAAAACGTGGTGGACATGATGGCAGAGGCAATGCAATAGATACACACCGCTTTAATTTCTGTCGCCAAGAGGTACATCAGATACCCACTGAACACCATCATGGCTGTCCCCCCTAAAAAGAGGAGAAACCCCGTCCATTGCTCCAGTTGATTGCGTAATTCTCGATGACTTTCAGCATTCACAAATAAAGGAATGGCGGCAAACAACCCCATGGCAAAATAGCCCAGAAAGCCGAAAATCGTGAGGGGCTGACCAAAAACGCTAGCGTAGGGGCTAGAGAGCACCTCCTGACAGCCCGAAGTCGGACAGGCGGCACTGCCCCCCGTCAACTTTTCGTAAGTTAAATAAGCAGTACCGATCGCTCCCAACGTAGCAATAGCGATCATCATCGGGCGAGACCAGCGATGAATCCAAGGAACTTGACGACGACTACGAAGCATAAACCGTTCTACATAACGAAGTTTAGTGTATTGAGGCGGCAAGCTGCCCAGCATACCCTTAATCAGGATACCAAAACATTCCTTTAATGCCCTCTGGATCTGGCACAAACCCCATATTGCGATAGAACTCTACAACATGAGGATCAGCAAACAAGGTAATATTACTAATGTCCTGTTTGCGAAGTTTCCGCACCACATAGCCCATCAGGGCCTTGCCCAGTCCCTTACCTTGAAAGGAGGGGCGTACCGCAACATCCCACACCGTAGCATTAAAGGCATGATCCGATGTAGCACGGGCAAACCCAATTAAACGGGGCTTGTTGTTATTGCGATCTTCCCAGAGGGACACCACTAAAAAACTATTACTGAGGGCCTTACGAACTTTGTGGAGTGGGCGACGGGCCCACCCCACTGAATGACACAACTCCTCTAATTCATATAAATCCAAGCGAGGATCGGTGCTGAAGAATAATCGAGGGGTCTTTTGATCGGATTGTGCTAAAAACTCGATCGAGGCGTAGTCGATCTCTGGAGCCCCCCCATTTCTCTCTTGCTTAGAAGAAGAGGTGTTTGTCCTAGAGCCAGCCAATAAACTTTTCCAGAACCCCATGCCGTTGCGATCGTACCTCGTTTAACCAATACAGTAAATTATCGTGAAGATGCCCAAGAAGGGAAGATCTACCCTGCCAAATTTTAACCAAATAGTTGCCAGACGGCTTAACCCCTGCTAAATGTTAAGCGCAATGGGTCATTTCCTTGGTCTTATTGTCGGACTCGCATCAGTTTCTTAAGCTTAGTATATTTCCTCCGCTCTCCACCCAAATCCTATGTCTGCTGGCTTGAAGTCTTCCACTCTAGATTTGCTCAGACGGTTTAACCGATCGTTCCCGCAATTCTATGAGCAGTTTGTCAGCAGTGAAATTCAACTGCAAAATCTCAAACTGGCCTATCAGCTCTACCGAACCCAGCGGGCTGTGATTGAAATGGGGCCCGAGGACAATAAAACAGCGCTTCAGTTTGCTTACCGCAATCAGTCTTTTCTCCTCAGTGACATTTTTGGGGTGATTGCAGCCTATGGCTTAACGATTCATTCCCTGAGTATCTACGGGCAAATTCGCCCCCCTATGCTGGTCTTTATCAAGCTCATCCTCTCCCGAGGCAACAGCCCTTTGACGGAGAAAACCACCGACAATGTCCGGCGAGCCCTGCGGGAAACCCTTTCAGGACGGTTTGAAGTTGAAGAAATGCTGACGGTCGAGTTTAGCCTAGATGTGGGTTTAGAACGGGTCGAAGCAGAGTTTTATGTGGATCCGGTGTTCCACCTGCCCGCCCTGCTCATTGAAGCGGATACCCAACCCGGACTGTTTTATAAGGTGATGTACGCCGTGTGGCAGGAAGATTTGTTGGTGGTCAATGCTAATCTTTTAGTTTGGCGGGGACGAACGCGGTTGATTCTCTATTTGCTTGGCCCCGATGAAAATCTGATCCCCGATTACATTGGTCACAAAATCGCCACCAGCATGAAGCAGCGCCTCATGGAAGGGCGACGCTAAGCCAGACTCCAGCCTTGGGTCTTAGGGCTACCCGAAAATTCATTTCGGTGAGATAATTCTAAAACTTAGGTCTTTGTCTAAAGTGAAGTACCTACACAAAAATAATTTCCGAGAGTGCGCGCCCCAACAGGGCACACACCCTCTTTATCATCAAAAACTGTAGCCTCAGCGTGCTAGGAGAGTTGAGAAGCATCTATGGAATGGCACATTACCGATGCCCAAAGCTTAGCGCTGATTGATCAAGAAGTTGGCACTTCTATGCTCTCTCCCTCCGAGTATGAGATTATTCGGCGGGTGATTTATGCTACCGCTGATTTTGAATATAAAAATTTAATTCGCTTTTCTGAGCATTCACTCCAGGCCGGGGCAGCCGCTTTAGCGGCCCGCAGCACGATCATCGTCGATGTCCCGATGGTTCAAGTGGCGATTATGACCATTATCCAAGCCACTTTTGCCAACCCTATTTATTGCAGTACGGAGGCCATTACTCGGCCACAAAAGGATCAATCTAAGTCGGCCTGGGGAACTGAAACCCTAGCCCGGCGTTATCCCGAAGCCATTTTTGTGGTGGGTCAGTCCCAAACGGCTTTGGCAAAGCTTGTGGAGATGATAGGGCAGGAAGAAATTCGCCCTGCCTTGGTGGTTGGAACCCCGGCTAGTTTTTTAGGCGGAGAGCAAACCAAACTACGGTTACGCCAATCTGTTGTTCCCCATATCTGTACGGAGGGGCGCAAAGGAAATGCTGTGGTCGCCGCTGCCATTCTCTGTGGCTTGGCGGATTTAGCTTGGCAGGCCTATGGCCAAGAAATGAAATAGCTGGCTACTTCACAGATACCTTGAAAAATTCAAAATTTTGTCCTTGTACTCCGGCAAGAATAGGACTCGTGGCGGACGTTGCTGGTTTTAGTCGTGATAAATATCCTGATGGCGATCGATGACGGGTTGCCATTCAATGGGGAGATCGTTCTGGATTAGAGGCGGGGCAGCGTTCAGATCCACTTTCTCTTCGATCGTCCTACAGCGATCGGAAGAAACTGGAGCCGGAAAATAGGGCTGATCGAAATCCAAAACGAAATTGGGAAGGGACGATCGGCTCTGTAGGTCTTCGAGGATATGGCGCAGATCGACATAAGCCTGACGCTGAGCCGCAGAAATTTGAGGGATGCCGATTAAGCCTGTCGTGACATCGATCGCACTGTGCCACTGCTGCTGGCAAATGGCCACCCCTAAACTCGTTTGTTGGGCAGCGATCGCTTCCTGTAGATCTTCCCAATAGAGCGCACTGCCAGATGCGGGGCTAGACAACAATGCCAGACCCACAACTTCCAGCAATCCGAACCATCGCCAGGGGATCATCCCAATCCACTTCATGGGTAGTTTCCGACCTAAGGTGACTCCGCAGACTCTGAAGCAACATCCTCAGATGGTGTCGATTCACCAGCAGCTTCTTCAGCGAGGGCCTTTTTGGCTTGTTTTTCCTGTTCTCGTTGCTCCCGCCGTTTACGTTCTGTTTCCACCATCTCTTCCATCAAAAGGCGGGCTTGCCCCATTTTTTCTAAGTTGCTGAGATATAGCTCTATATCTTTCTTGAGTTTCTCGATGGGTAGGCCTAAGCCTTCCCCCATGGTGCCCAGAGTGTCCAGTAAAGATTCTTTATTCTGCAAAAGCTCTGGATCGGCATTGCCTAAAAGGGTGGTGAGACCAATGGCAAAAAGACGGCTGTACTTAAAGGTTTTGTTCTGAGCGATCGTTTGGAAGAGGGTAACGAGTTCAGAGAGGGTGGAATCCCCCTGGAGTGCTGCTTGTAAATCCGTGAGGGACAGTTCTTGACAAAGGGCACTGAGATGCTCGGCATCAGCACGGTAACGGCTTGCCTTGCCTTCTGTGGAAGCACACAAAGCTTCAAAAATAGACGCTATATCCTGGGTAGGCTTATAGCCCTCCATGAAGCGATCGAAGGTGGTCACAACCCCAAGAGCATAAATGGCATCATAAACAAAGGTCTTGTTGACCCAGAGCAGATGCATCTCCACCAACAGTTCTTCTAGGAAACGACGATAGATTGAACTAATGGGCCGATCGTGTTGTGTATAAAAGCGGCGCTTTGTGTCTGAGAGCGTAGGGACAGTATTCACAGAATTACCGATCGCATTAAACATTTAGTAAAAGAAGGAATGGGGCAAAACCCCTTTCCATTAACGCACATCTTGGGGGCAGGGGCTACCCTGCTAACCATGCCATTCGGCCCGCTCCCGGTACCCAGAAACCTCAGAAAGCCCATTCCAGTGAAGAATTGTTACAAGTCTTTAAGGGAAAGCAAAGGGTCTTTACTGCAAAGGATAATGCTTGCTGATACACTTTCAAGTAAAGCTCCGATAGAACCAATCCATCAAAAAACGCCTTAACCATGACTGTAGTAAGCCAAGTTATTCTGAAAGCGGATGACGAACTGCGCTATCCCAGCAGTGGGGAGTTATCCAGCATAAAGGACTTTTTTAAGACCGGAGAACAACGGTTGCGTATCGCTGAAACATTGTCAGAGAACGAAAAACGCATTGTTGATGAAGCTAGTCGTCAACTGTGGCGGAAACGTCCTGACTTTATTTCTCCGGGCGGAAATGCCTTTGGTCAACGTCAACGGGCCCAGTGCCTCAGAGATTATGGCTGGTATCTTCGCCTGGTCACCTATGGGGTGCTCTCAGGAGATAAGGAACCTATTGAAACCATTGGTTTAATAGGGGCGCGGGAAATGTACAATTCCCTCGGTGTACCCATGCCCGGCATGGCAGAGGCAATGCGTTGCCTCAAGGAAGCTTCCTTATCTATTCTTAGCCCAGATGATGCGAGCGAAGCCCAGCCCTACTTTGATTTCTTAGTTCAGGGCATGGAAACCCTTTAGGATCAACACTATCCTGGGGGGCTTTCCACTGAAAGCGAAAAAATTTAATGGCAGAGTGCGACGCAAAGCGCCGCACTCTGCTGCCTTAAGTTGGTACCCTCCTGGGGCAGCGCAATGTCGCCGCCCATTCATTTTAATTTTGATGCTGCTGATCAGCATTTTCACCGGAGCGGAAAGCGATGAGAGTAATCTCTTGGCTTTCCGCTTTTTAGTGTCTGGGTTAGCCTTTGGCGGAGGAAACCTGCCGAGATCTGGTCTTGTAGCCCTGAAACAGAGGTGAATTGAGAACTCTTTCCCTTGAATCGCCCTGAATATAGTAGAGTGGATCCTCATAGCTAGCTATATTTGTAACCTAGGTAGCTGTTTTTACGCCTTTTTTACGTTAGCAATCCGTTCTCGGTTCGATCTTCAAGAGATACATGAGCAGTGAAATTTATCTTAACCACCCTGATTTTGGCCTACTCTTTCGAGTCTGTGAAGTAGAAGCTAACCGGGATCTCTTTGCTACCCTTTATGCTCAGCGTCTATTCTTTGTGGTGACCATCAACGATCGTCAAACGTTGTTTGAACCCATTACCCGTGCTGATGCCCGCCTCATGGTGGAGTCTCGGCTTCGGGTCGTCCGACGACAGGGCAACAATTCAGACTATAGCCGCCTGCAAACCGCTCACAAGCAGGCTTTTCTCTAGGTCGCATGCATTGCAAACTCTAGCGCAGTTTGAGCCAATCCTGAATACTCATGGGCTGCCGCCGTTTTCGCCCTTCGCTGTAGCGTTCTTCCCGTCTTTGGCGAATAGAGTGGTAGAGCATATCAACATCTAAGCCCTGGGCTAAATGATCCGCATCGTTGCCTTTGGGGGTTACCTGCCAACGGGCGGCGATCATTCCCCCGGCAATGCCTCCCACCGCCCCCAGAATGATGGCGAGGGGCAGGGGATAGCCCAAGACAAAAAAGGTCAGCAGAAAAAATAACCAAAATTGGATACCGGCAAAGAAGAGATCCTGTTCGGACTCACGGGGAGGAGGGGAAGCAGTCATGAGCGTTGCAGGGGAGAGGATGACAGTTAAGCGTTCTTTATGCGTTACAGGAAAGTAGGGCGGGAATCGTCCCACTACTATAGAGCGCTTGCCTTAAGCGGCGAGCTGTAAGTCTTCGGGATTGACCAAAAACGAACCTTGGCTAAAGCGCACCACATAACTCCCCCCGGGGGCAAGCCTGTCAATGGTTCCTTCGCTCCCTAGGGGAATTAAATCGGGGGGGCGCAACATCGGCATCGGCTCCGCAGTTTTGAAGTAAGCGGGGCGCTTGGCTAGATGAACCCGATCGCCAATGGAAAATTTTTGAGGACTAATTTGATCGCTCATAGCGGAAATCCAACACAGTGTTGCAAGGGTGAGGGGACGATCGCCTGAATAGGGGGTCTGCACAGAAGTTCCCTGGGGTGCCCGGATATTCTGCTTACAGCTTACTTTAAGCGCAGAGCAAAAGGAGAAAGGAGATTAGACTAACAATGCCTTTAGAATAATAGGCGTTCGTGTAACGTTTCATTCATGGATCCCTTAGATTTACCCAGTTTAAGTCTGGCCATCGCTCCCTTAACTGCATCAGAAGCATCCCATTGGGCGATCTGGGTGACCCACGCTCCTTATCCTGGCGGTCATGTCCATCACGATCGCTATTGGACTTCAGAATTATCTCAATTATGGCAGGCTTGGCAAGCCTTGTTTTCCCTGCAGGCTACGCCCAATTTTGTTGAGGGGACTCATCTCAACGCGGCTCCAGGCTCCGTACTGGAGAATGGTGCGGGGGGTGGGGAAAGTTATACGAGTCGCCTCATGCAAAGCCTAGGGATTGATCTCTGGCACTGGCTTTTTGATGGCCCCATTCATTTTGCTTTTGCCCAAAGTCAGGGCATTTCGATCGCGCAACATCGTCCGCTCCGGATCCGGCTCGATGTCCAGAGTTCCGCGCTCATTCCCGTGCCCTGGGAAATTATGCAACCTCAGACCGGTAAACGCGCCATTGGCCTAAACCCTCAAATCCTATTCAGCCGCACCACGAATAATGTGGATGCGTTAATGCCCCTGAAACTCAACCGGGAACTCAGGGTATTGTCCGTTCTGGGAGACGATCGTTCTGAACCCTTGCGCCTGAAGGATGAGGCACACTTATTGCAAGAAGGGGGAGGCTATACGGACTTGGCCCCCTGTAAGGTGACCACCCTGACCCAGCCCAGTCGGGCTGAACTGCTGGCCGCCCTGGATAGCAATCAATATAATCTCTTTGTCTACGGTGGCCATGGCATGACCGCTCCTGATGGTGGGCGCTTATGCTTACAGGAGGGGGATTCTCTCAGTGGGACGGAACTCGCCCAAAGTTTAGTCCGGAATCAAATTCCCTTGGCGGTCTTTAACGCCTGTTGGGGGGCTCGACTCGACTATATTCAAAATAGTCAGACGGGACATCTAGAAGCCGTTCCCCGCAGCAGCCTTGCGGAAACCTTGATTCATCATGGCGTGCCAGCGGTGTTGGGAATGCGGGATGTCATTGCCGATCCCGAAGCCTTAAACTTCATTGCACGGTTGATGCAGGCGCTACGGCAACAGTATCGGGTTGATGAAGCGGTAACGATCGCTCGTCAACATTTGTTAGGACTCTATGGCTTTAATCAACCTTCTTGGACTTTGCCCGTGCTCTATATGCACCCAGAGTTCAATGGTCAGTTAATCACGCGCGTAGAAGCTCGCACCGAATTGCCGACGGGTTTACCCTATTTAGAGGCCTTTCCCCAGGCTGAGTTGCGATCGCAAACCTCCAGTGGTCAAGTCTGGCCCATCGAAGCGGGACTCTTGCGGGTAGGTCGTCGGGAAGAGAATGATTTAGTCTTGGCGGAACAATGGGTATCTCAACACCACGCCGAAATTATTTGTCGCACCATGGGGGACGGCAATAAACCCACCTATTTTATTAAAGACTTTTCTCGGTTCGGCACCTTAATTTGCCACGATAACCAATGGCAACGGGTTCACCGGCAAGAGGTCTCTTTGCCTTCGGGGACGTTGATCCGGTTTGGCAGCGCCCAGGGACAACTCCTCAAGTTTGTGATCCTCGGAGAATAGACGGGAGTCTTAGCGGCGAATTTGGAAAATGGGTATCCCATTGCTGGGCTCATGTTGTGGGGTTTCCCAAACCAGTTCTACCGCAGTGACGGTGGCCTCTGGAGGGCCTTCTCGGCACCAGAGGATCAACGCTTCCACTTGAGGACGATCGCCTTCAGCCACTAACTCCACTCGGCCATCGGGTAAATTGCGAACCCAGCCCGCAAGCCCCCAGCCACTGGCCACCCGTTCCGCCGACGCTCGATAAAAGACCCCTTGAACCTTTCCTGAAATGTAGAGATGAACCCTCACGCGCTCAGGGCTACTCGACAAACTAGCTATAGACATTTTCCGATCGACCTGAAGCTACATCCGTAGGGGAGGGAGAACCGGAGCTACTTTTGTTGGCTTTAGCCTTGGCTTTCGCTGCGCTGCGGCGTAAAGATTGCAGCCGAGATTCATACTTAGCCCGCTGGCGTTTTTTCGGGGTTTGTTCAATTAAGATTTTCAGGGCACTGCCTAGACTTTTGTAAGCATTGGGCAAGGTATAGCCAAAGCGAGTGGCCAAGGAAATCGCCCGTTCATCGGCATCGATCGCTTCCTGGAGACGTTTCTCCGCATTATTCTTTTTGTAAAGGCGATACCCCGCAAACCCAGACAGAGAGAGGGCCAGCAATAGGAGAATGCCGTCTTGAACCCAGAGTTCACCCACCGCACCGCCTAAGCCAATGGCTAGCGCTGCCATTTCCCAGCCATCCCGAGGGATCGTATCGTTTTGAATGCGTCCCACTTCATGCCAGAACAGCAAATTTCGTTGGTCTAGGGCAAATTGTTCCCACCGAACCAAATCCACTTGGATTTCCACTTCATCCCGCCCAATCTCTTCGCAGGTCACTAAGGGGGGATCCACTGCAGTGGAGGCTTCTACAAAGACCCAGCTTTGCAGTTCTGGTGGTAATAATCCCTTTAATCGCTGCAATTCGCTCATATCCGTTCTAAAGGTGGTATTGGCAAAAGAAGTCATTCGATGGAGATCGCAAAGGAGTCAGAGGTATAGAGACAGCAACCCTAAATAGGGTGTGTGGTGTGTGACCGAGGGCGAACACTACACAACGCTTGCAGCAGTCAGGTCTTCACAACTGGCTGCGGACTGCTCTAGTCATTATATATTTATATCTCCCTTTGCATGGGGTGTCTACGCTACAGCAGTTCTCAATCCGCAGGGAGGCTAGCTAGGAAGAAACAAAAAAAAGCGGATAACCTCTGGCTATCCGCTTCGTTATGGTCATGTTAGGGAAGTTCTATAGGGAACTACAAGACTTCCGGGGTCAATTCCTGAACATCACGGGGTTGAATGCGATAGAGCTGGATTAATTGGGACGCATTGCTGAGGTACAGCGGCAGTTTTTGCAGCAGCTTAACGGGAGCCGGAGCGTCACTATTAGCGATCGTGGTGAGTTTTTCGTTGTTTTGTACGCAAATTTCTAAGCGATCGTAAAACTCTGGGTGATCCACATCCAGCATGACGGGAAAAACCCGACCGGCGGTTTCATTGGTTTTTTCAATGACGTATTTGTCATATTCCCGAGCATCTAGACCAATGGCAGCATAAAAATCTTTGCGCTGCACATCATTGAGATACATGGTGGCAAACACGGAGAGCAGGAAGAACCGACACCAGGCGGTAGGGGTAATAAAGGCCATCATGAGGAACCGTTGCCAAGCCCGGCCAGAGAACAGGTTACCCAAGCCACCACTCAAAAATTCCTGGAGATAATAGCCAAAGCCTTTGGGCTGATCCAACATGCCTGGCTGAGTTCGCATTACCGCATCAAAGAAGTCACCATGACGGTTTTCATCCTGACACCAGTTTTCAAAGAAGTTGAAAATGGGATAGACCCGATTTTCGGGGTGGGATTCTAGATGGCGGTAGATGGTGATGTAACGCCAGTAGCCAATTTTCTCGGAGAGGTAGGTGGCGTAGAAGATAAATTCGGGTTCAAAGAAGGTGTATTGCTTGCTCTTGGTTAAAAAGCCGAGATCTAACTGAAGGTTAAAGTCAGACATGGCTTTGTTGAGAAAACCCGCATGACGGGCTTCATCCCGAGACATGAGGTTAAAGCATTCCGCCAGCACGGGGCTTTGATCTTTAATACGACGGCTGAGTTCTTTGTAGAGGAGGAAGCCGGAAAACTCTGCGGTGCAGGAGCGTTCTAAAAATTCAACGAAAAGCCGACGGGTATCCCCCGTAATGTGCTCCCAGGACTGCTCAAATTGATCATCCCGGACAAAGTGATGACGGTTGTAATCAGCCCGGAATTCTTCCAAAATCGCCTGGAGTTCGGCTTCGTTGACGGAAATGTCCATCGTTCCCATGCGATCGAAATCGGTGGTGTAAAAGCGTGGCGTGAGAATAGTGTCCTTCGCCGGAACCTTTACCCCTGGGCGGATTTCGTCAAAATTTTGTTGCTTATCAAGGGTCTGTACCATAGAAAATATTTAAACAGCCTGAGTGTTGCTTTAAGAATAATCTCAGTTTACCAAGGGAATCCCGTCTTAAGTCCGATCGCCCTCGAAACTTGTGACAAAGCCGTAATGTTTGTAATAAATCTTAAAGGTTTCTCTGGATCCCTCCGCAATTGAGCGGCAAGCCAAGAACAATTCCTCAGGGTAGGAGGGGCAACCCCAGGGCTTCTGTAGGATTCCAGCGGTAACTGAAGGGGAGATTGGCAACGATCGCATCAAAATAGGGCTTTTTGGCGGGGTTGGCTTCCTGGAGCATTTCCCATTCATTGAGCAGGGTATCGCCGTGGTAAATCTCAAATTCAGAATCTTTGACCCCGTGGAGCAGCATATTCATGCGGGCCAGGTTGTAGGTGGTGATGTTCTTTTCCTGTCCGTAGATTTTGCCGATGCCGTGGGAGCCGAGGCGATGGCGCACGTTTAGCAGGAGAGAACCGGAACCACAGGCAAAGTCTAAGATGCTCTCTATGTGGCTACGTTTGCCGGTACTGGGGTCTTGGCTGTCTAGGGTAACGATCGCTGAGAGGATGCTCGAAATCTGTTGCGGCGTGTAGAACTCCTGCTTTTTTGCCCGAACCGGCGGCAAACTGTCCGATCAAGTATTCGTAGGCATCCCCGAGGGTGTCGCTGTCCGTAGAGAAATCCGCAATTCCTTCGGCAATGGCTTGGATAATGGTGCAGAGTTTTGCATTGCGATCGCTGTACTTTTTGCCGAGTTTTTCTGAGTCCAGGTTAATTTCCGAGAATAGCCCCTGGAAGGTCATGGAAAAAGATTCAGTTTCGATGTACTTAAAGCCCTGCTGTAGGGTTTGCAGGAGTTCTGCGTTTTGGGTACGGGCCATCTCCGCAATGCTGCCCCAGAGGTGCTGCGGTTGAATCACGTAATGCACTTTACGGCGCATCTGCTTTTCAAATTCAGCGGTATCCTCTGGGTTTTGGTCATACCAGCGTTGCAACGGCGTGATTTCCGGCTCCAGCAAAGTTTCAGGATAATCCGACCCTAGTTCCTTTTGGGCGGCTGCTTCGTAGTTCGCTGATAGGTAGCGCAGGAACAGGAACGAGAGCATATAGTCCCGGAAGTCGTCGGCGTTCATTGCGCCCCGCAGTTGGTCGGCAATGCTCCAGAGAATACTACCCAGTTGTTTTTGGTCTTTTTCAGTCATGGTTATTTTGGTCTCCCTTCCCAAGATCTGCCAGTATCGTTCAGGTAAAAACGCCACTCACGGGACATAGATCGCCTCTTGTTCGATAAAGGGACGCAGTTCTGGGCGTAGGGCTTTATCCGTCACAAGATCTAGCGGATAACCCAGTTGGTCTTCCAAGTAGAAGAGTAGTCCGAAGTAACGCTTGGAGTCGGCTTTGCCTGAAAACTCTACCAGAATATCGATGTCACTATCGGGTTGTGCTTCATCACGGGCGGTTGACCCAAATAGGGCAAGGCGCTCTACCCCAAACCGATCGCGGATGTCAACAAATTGTTGGGTTAGTAAGTCAAGTACCTGTTGTTTTTTCATGGCTGGATCTCGATAGAATTAGGGGAATGCGTAATGCGATCGTCCAGATAGTTGTGCCTAGTTTGTAGTTTTGTTCGGTCATGTCATTCGGTGTAATTTCAGCATAGAATTTGCTCCCTAGAATGATAGTGCTATTTTTGAATTAGGTAAGGTTTGCGCTTATTCTCTCACCTCCTGAATGGCTGGAAATAGAATTATTTAATGTTTACAGCGATCGTTTTCACACCTAAACGGTCAAAGTCTGATGTGTTGTTAGTAGCTACTGTGAAACCATTTACCTGAGCAGTTGCAGCAATGATGGCATCGGGAGTTTTAACTTTAAAGTTTTGCCTTAGAAGGATAGTTTGTTCGGCAACCGCCAAATTTAGGTCAAATACTGTGGCATGGCTAATAAATTCCTTTGCTTTTTTATATGATTCAGGATCAGATACAAACTGCTGCCAGCCCAAGAATTCGATTTTAGTAATAATAGAGATCTTGAAACTGTTGGCGAGTATGGTGTGGATGGCTTCGTCCTCTGTTAACCCATTGAAGTAGTAAATGACGATATTAGTGTCAATCAGGTAAGTCATTAGAGCCAACCTTCACGGATATTAATTAAGTATTCGTCAATGACTTGCTTGGGTTGGTGGGTAACTCCAAAAAATGCGCGTGGCTCAAAGGGATTGATGGGCTGTTCATTTTGGGCAATGCCTTGTTCTGCGGCGAGTTGTTGCAGTACGATTTGCAGTAGCTGAAATTTATCGGCGCGAGAAAGCTCTGAGATGGTGGGTAATAGTTTGGCTATGGATGTGGGCATGGCGATCGCTCTGTGTAAGTTGACCCAGATAAAAATAGGGGATGTTTAAAGTATATCTATATCAATCCCTTCCCACATTTGCGCTAGGGGTATGAGTTGACCGCTTAGAGCTTCTTGAAATCCTTGCCGAATACCTGCGATCGCTACTTCATCGGGTGTATCGTCGGGATCGTCTTGCTGTTGGTTGATGAGGTTCAATATTTCCGATTTCTCAGCTTTTGAAAGTTGATCGATTAAATATAAAAGTTGATCTTTGGTTTTGGGTAATGTCAGCATAGAATTTGCTCCCTAGAATGATAGTGCTATTTTTGAATTAGGCAAGGTTTTCGCTCATTCTCTCACCTCCTCCACTGCTGGAAATAGCTGCTGCATTAGTCCTTTTTTGTGGCGCTTCAGGGTTTCGAGTTTTTGAGATTGGGCGGCGATCAGTTCATCGAGGGAGGAAAGACAGTCAGCAATTTTTTGTTGTTCTGGAAGTGAGGGCATATTAATCTTTAAATTCAAGAAAACGCTATTTCTTATATGTACCTGAGTGCTCCCGACCATTAACGATTGCATAATTTTTCTATACTTTTGAGTATTGGAAAAATGTATTAAAAACTCTCGAATTATTGATTTATTTAGTTTAAGTCCATACACTCCTTGAGCTAAAATATAATTTTTGTTTCCCTCGAACTTTACGATGTAACCGATGCTTGGCCCAGATGGAACTAAGTCCCTTAGGGTAGTTATTAAATAAGTATTATCAACTACAGATTTAAGATTTTCTTTGTAAAAAAGCTCTTTGCAGTAAGTTGGCTGTTTAACATCTAATTTCAGCCATCCACCTTCTGTAATTGCTTTTTTAGGTATAACTTCACAATTTGAATGGGCAATAAAATCTGATGGTGTTAGTGGTGCTCCACCTTTGTATGAATCTACAAAATCTCCAATTTTTGCAACTTCCCATTCTCCTGCATCCCGAAACTCAGGAAAACGAAGCTTCGGGACGGTTTCGCCTTTGGCGGGGAAAAGCTTCTGTATTAGCCCTTTTTTGTGGGCTTTTAGGGTTTCTAGTTTTTGGGTCTCTGAGGCACAGCGATCGTCTAGGGAGGAAAGGCAGTCAGCGATTTTTTGCTGTTCTTTAATGCAAGGGAAATAAACTTCAAAAGCTTGAGCATCTTTTAAACTTAATGTTTTATGAGATGAACCAACAACCTTATTATCAACCTGTCTTTTAATTAATTGGCATTTTAGATAAAAAAATAAAAATAGGCTATTCTCTTGAGATTTTAGCAAAACGATATTCTGACCTAGGCAAATTCTTTCATCAAAATTGATGAGAATACTTTCACCACAACTTCCAACCCTCGAAAAAATGATATCTCCTTTTTTAGGTATATATCTTTTTACGAAATGTTTATACACCTCTTCTGTTACTTTCAAACAAGAATTTAGATCAAGCCCACTATCTTTTATGTCAGCTACTCTAACCATTGGATAGCCTTTTGTGACATATTCCTTTGGTGTTTCATGTAAAGAATCTATGAATTGAGCGACTGTCCCCAAACTTAGCAATCTCCACTCACCCGCATCCCGAAACTCAGGAAAACGCAACTTCGGCACTAAAGAACGATCGGGTTGTTGTTTCATTACTGTTTAACCCCTAAAAATGAATTAAAGGGATTTAAAACTTCTACCCCTGTACCTGTAAAATCTTTTTCATTACGGGTCACAACAATCAACCCATGCACCAGCGCGATGGCTGCAATCTGCTTATCTAATGGATTTTCTGGATGAGGTACGCGCAATCTTCCCCATACCTGAGCCGCGTCCCGATCGAAAGAGAGAATAAACCCTCCAAAATCCACAAGCAACTTATTTAGCCATTCTTCAAGCCGTTCTGCCTGAATACGATCGCCCCGGTAACGAATCAACTCCACGCCTCGGCGTAGTTCTCCAACCGTGATCGTTGACAGAAAAATTGGGGTCTGTTGCTGTTCCGCTTTCGCAAAAAAAGCCACAACATTAGAATTTGCTGACTTACGTTTGCGTAACTCACTGATGACATTTGTATCAATCAAATACATTAGTCACCTCCTTCGACTCATCTACCCTTGCAAAATCTTCATCTAAACCAACATCAGGCATCTCTAACAAAAAAGCTGCTAAACACTGCTTAACCCTGACTTCGGTAGCACTACGCATCGCCAAAAACTCGATAAAATCCAAAACTACCCCCTGCTTATCGGGAGGCAATCCATTAAATTTTTCTAATAGTTGCGCCTGAGTCATACCAACCTCCTATGTGTGGCATTGATCGTATTAGACAGCAAAACTCTCAGCAGTGATGAGACTGTTATAACTTTACTGCTCATAGGCTTTTAACCCCGAAATCTCCCGACCTTGGGCAAGCTTGTGCAACAACGGCATTAAATCCGCCATCAAAGCCGACTCCGCCCTAGCACGAGCTTTCCAGCCTAGATCCAAAGGTGCCAGCAGATCGCTCAGTTGCTCCCCATCAAAGATCATCCGTTGCAGAATGCTATCCACAAAGGTTTGCAGGGCTGCGGGTTCCAGTCCGTGCTGGGTGGCAATGGTTGCCAGTTCCCGGCTATTTTTGTCCGCTTTGAACTGTTCGTATCCGGCACGAATTTGCGCTTCATCTAGGCGTTGACCCAGGGGCAGGGTGTCGATGTAGGCGGCAATGTCCTCGTCCATAAATTTAGCATCGGACTGAATTAAGCCAATGAGTTGGTCGCGGGTCAGCTTCTCCTTGCCGGGTTGCTCCTGGGTGTAGTTAGCAATCAGCCCCATGATGTAGTCGTAGTCAATTACGGCGGAGGCAAACAGCACAAACTCAAAGTCCAGTTGCTCCACTTCGGGGCTGGTAGTTTCGGGCTTTTCCTGTTGGCTTTTCAGGCGCTGGGCCGTTTCCAGGTAAACCCCTCGGAAAGACTGAAGTTGGTCTTTGGGCAGAATCTCCTCGATCGCTGCGACCTCATCTGGCTCAAGATCAGTGTATTGGTCAAGCTGGGTTTTAAAGCGCTGCACCTCCTTAAACAGGTTCACAAACTGGCTCCGAGCCGCATCGCCCTTCAGGTTGGGAACATCCTCTGGGGCGCAGGTCAAGCCCTGGGACTGCATAAAGGTATCTAGATTTTCCATGGCGGCTTCTAACTTTTGCACCGCCACGGGGGCCGCATCCACCAGCCAGATGTCCTTGGCTTTTTCCTGGAACTCCCCGGAAAAGAGCTTAATGGCTTCATCCACATTCCGCTGTTGCTGGCGAAAGTCCAACACATTGCCGTAGGGTTTGGTGTCGTTGAGGACGCGATTGGTGCGGGAAAAGGCTTGAATCAGCCCGTGATATTTCAGGTTTTTGTCCACGTAGAGGGTATTGAGAAACTTGGAGTCGAACCCCGTCAGCAGCATATCCACCACGATCGTTAGGTCGATTTTCTGGTTTTGGGGTAAATCCCGGTTAGGGTACTGCTGATCTTTAATGCGCTTCTGCACATCTTGATAGTACAGATCGAAGCTGTTGAGGTCGTGGTTGGTGCCGTAGCGATCGTTATAGTCCGCAATGATCGCTTTGAGAGCGGCTTTCTTGGCTTCTGGGTCTTCCCGGTTGTCTGCCTTTTCCTGGGGCAGGTCTTCCTGAATTTGCTGCACATCCTTGTTGCCTTCGGCGGGGGGCGAAAAAACGCAGGTCATCCTCAACGGGCGAAAGTCTGGATCCTCGGCTTGCCTCTCCGCCTGGAGGGTTTTGAAGAGGTCGTAATAAGCGATCGCATCATTAATGGAAGCGGTGGCGAGAATAGCGTTGAACTTGCGCCCGGCGGTGGCGGTATCATGCTTACTTAAAATGGCTTCAGCGATCGCTGCTTTGGCTAGCGGCTCTCCCATTCCCCTCCGATGGAGGGGAGCCCCTGCGGGGCGGGGTGGTTCTTCCGGCTTGTAATAATCCACATGGAAGCGCAGCACATTGCGATCTTCAATAGCATCGGTGATGGTGTAGGCGTGGAGTTGCTTCTCAAAAATATCCGTCGTCGTTTGGTAGGAAGCTTGCTGCCCTTCAATTTTTTGGTAGCTGGAATTTTGCTCAAAGATCGATGTTCCCGTAAAGCCAAAGAGTTGCGCGTTGGGAAAGAACTCCTTAATGGCCCGATGGTTCTCCCCAAATTGCGATCGGTGGCACTCATCAAAAATAAAAACGATTCGCTTGTCACTAAGGGGTTCCAGCCGTTGCTTGTAGTTGCGCTTGTTCTTCCCATCCAGAGCTAACCCTAACTTCTGAATTGTCGTGACAATGACCTTATCGGCGTAGTCCGTAGACAATAGGCGCTGCACCAGGGTTTCTGTGTTGGTATTCTCCTCCACACAACCGGGCTGAAAGCGGTTAAACTCTTCCCGCGTTTGTCGATCTAGGTCTTTGCGATCCACCACGAACAGGCATTTTTCAATGTCGGGGTTATCCTTCAACAATGTGGAAGCCTTAAAAGAGGTGAGGGTTTTGCCACTGCCCGTAGTGTGCCAGATGTAGCCATTGCCGCAGTTCTGGTGAATACAGTCCACGATCGCTTGAACCGCATAGATCTGATAAGGGCGCATCATCAACAGTTTTTGCTCACAAGCTATCAGCACCATGTAACGGCTGATCATTCTGCCCAAGGTGCATTTCACCAGAAAGGTTTCCGCAAAGCGATCGAGATGAGTGATTTTTTTATTGTCTTCCTCCGCAAACTGGTAAATGGGCAAAAAGCGCTGTTCCGCATCAAAGCTGAAATGGCGATCGTTGTTGTTGGCAAAGTAATAGGTGTCACTACGATTACTGACAATGAACAGTTGCAGCAGCGTCCGGGTATAACCATTGCCGGGATCAGCCTTATAGTCCACAATCTGCTGCATTGCCCGCTGGGGACTAATGGACAGACCTTTTAGCTCAATTTGTACCACCGGCACCCCATTAATCAGCAGCATCACATCGTAGCGGTGGTGACTGCTGGCGGTGTTCATGCGTAGCTGGTTAATCACCTCAAAGGTGTTTTTGCACCAGTCCTTGAGATTAACCAGGCTGTAATGTAGGGGCGTGTCATCATCCCGATCGAAACTATTACGCTCCCGTAGGGTACGGGCCGCCGTAAAGACATCGGGGCTAATGATCTGTTCCAGGAGCCGGGAGAATTCGGTATCGCTCAGTTTGACCCGATTCAGAGTTTCAAATTTTTCCCGAAAATTTTGCTCTAGGGCAGCCCGATCGCGGATATCTGGACGATAGACGTACTTCAGATCTTCCAGCTTTTCAATTAGCGATCGTTCAATATCTTGTTCGAGCATAGCGCCTCAATAGATAAAGGCATTTAGGCATTTATCTTATTACAACAGGTCTAGGTCTTGTATTCAATGGGATTCCCTCAAAAACAACGTTGTAGGGCTTGTTGCTCCTCTGGGGATAACTCTCGCCAATCTCCAGGGGCTAATCCTTCGAGTTTCAGTTGCAGGGGAGCAGTTTTTTTCCCTTTTTTGGGGCTGCGTTGGCTATATTCAAAGGCGACCCGCACGAGGCGTAGGGTCGGAAATCCAACCGCCGCTGTCATCCGCCGCACTTGACGATTGCGTCCCTCCGTCAAGGTTAGGGCGAGCCATTGGGTGGGCACGGTTTTACGGAACCGGATCGGGGGATCCCGAGGGGGGAGATCTGGCTCTGCTGACAAACGCTGCACTTGGGCGGGACGGGTGACATAATCTTGGATCGGTATCCCCTGCCGTAACTGCTGGAGAGCTTCTTCGGTGGGAATCCCCTCGACCTGAACCCAGTAGGTACGCCCGTGTTGAAACCGGGGATGGCTCAGGCAATGTTGGGCCCAGCCATGATTAGTTAGCAACACTAAACCTTCGCTATCCCGATCGAGGCGACCCACGGGATAAATCTCAGGAATGGGGATAAAGTCCTTGAGGGTCTGCCCCGCATCCCCAGAGCGATCGCTAAATTTGCAGAGGACGTTATAGGGTTTATAAAAGAGAATGTAGCGCAGGGCATTATCAATCATTTGTACCCATGATTTGGATAAGGGATTTTGGCTAAAGTGGCTTTCCGCCTTAAGTTGGTGAGGGGAGGAGGGGGATCGAGAACGGGAAAGGGATGATCCCAGATGCAAACGATCCCCGGCAATGCTTACATCGTAATGCTCACTGCTCTGAATTTCACCAACCGGGGCGAGCCAAAATGGAGTGCCTGATTTCTACGGAGAAGTCGGGATGAGAGTAGGAGAATTTTCTCCTTGACTCCGGCGGGGGCTACCCCTGAAAAGGCTGCGTAGCCTAAAATGCAGCCCTTGTCACCGTTTGTAACGAAACTTCACCATTCCCCGAACTGATATTTGAAGAAGTGTAACAGTTCATTCCTGACTGGCTAGGAAAGCTCAGCCCAAATGATAGGATGCCGTAAAAATCCTCTTGAGAAATTCCTATGGCAGAAACACTGACAGGACAAACTCCTATCTTCGGCGGTAGCACTGGCGGCCTGCTGAAAAAAGCTCTGGTGGAAGAAAAGTATGCAATCACTTGGACTAGTACCAGTGAGCAAGTTTTTGAAATGCCTACGGGTGGTGCCGCAATTATGCGGGAAGGTGAAAATCTTCTTTATCTCGCTCGCAAGGAGCAGTGCTTGGCTCTGGGTACTCAACTGCGCACGAAGTTTAAGCCCAAGATTGAAGACTACAAGATCTATCGCGTTTATCCCAATGGTGATACGGAGTATCTCCATCCCAAGGATGGCGTATTCCCTGAGAAAGTGAACGCTGGTCGTCCTTTTGAAGGGAAGAAGGATCGTCGTATTGGTGAAAATCCTCAGCCTGCTACCATCAAGTTCACGGGTCAAGCTCCCTGTGATGTTGCCTAGAGGTGAATAGAGGTTTCATCCTCACTTTCGATTTGATTGAACATTAAGCCCCGACTTGGGGCTTTTTTTGTGTTCTTGGTCTGGTGCTCCCAACCTAGCCTCTGTTCCTGATGTTTGATTATGACCTTCTCATTTTAGGTGCCGCTGCGGGCGGGCTAGAAGCGGCGATCGTTGCCTTGCAAGAACGATCGCGGGTGGCGTTACTCACTCTAGGATTGCCCCTCGCCCCAGAAACGATCGCTCACCTCAGTACACTGCACCAAGGAGGGGTGGATGTAATTGAGGATAGTGGCTACTTTTTGCCCCACTGTAAAGGCTTGCAAACCCTCCAGGGATCGAGGCTGCTCCGCTCCCGTTGCTCCTTACTGGCACTCCCCTCTCAGCCTGTAGTCCCTCCCTTGCCTGGTTTAGAGTCCATTCCTTACCACACCGAACTTTCCGAACCGTTGGGGACCCAGGGCAAACCAGAGCATTGGCTGATCTGGGGAGAAACTCCAGAGAGTTTGAGCTATGGCCATCAACTCATCGAACAGAAACAGCAGGTAACGTTGCTGCTCCGGAAACCCTTGCAGTCTCCCCTGTTCCAGCGCATTCAAGGCTATTTGGAAGGGCATGGTGTAGAAATTTTGACGGCTATCCACTGCACAGGAGTGGAGCCAAAGGGTTCTGGCGTTCGGCTTTTTGCAGATCAGAGGCAATGGTGTGGCGATCGTTTATTGCTGGCGTTTGGGCAGCAGCCCCTAGACATTGCTAGCCATAGTCTCAACTTGAACTTATCGGCCTTGCATCCCCAACTCTCCCTGCCCCTCGGGGTAAACCGTTTTTTACAATCTCAATTCGTTCCGAATCTCTATGGGTGTGGGGTTAGCTTGGGGGGGATGGCCCTCGACTCCCTGGCCCGCTACGAAGCCCGCATTGCTGTGTTCAATGCCCTCTATTCCCCCCAACGATCGCTCCGGTACGATTGCATTCCCTATTCGCTGTTAGATATTCCTGCCGTGACCCAAGTGGGCTGGACGATCGAGTCGGCTCGTCAGCATTGGCCAGCTTCGGCTTTAAGATCTCTAACCTGTTCTGGGTTCTGGGATCCACCGTTAAGCTCTGATTCTGCCCTGCTTCAACCCAGTTTCCAGATCCTTTTAGATCGTAGGGATCGTATTTTAGGAGCCCAGGGCATTGGCACCCGATCGGCCCAGGCGGTGCAAGTGATTGGTTTAGCCCGTCAGCGTCGGCTGACCTGGCCACAATTATTACGATCGCTGCCGGGGGGGGAGGTGGCGGATTTACTGCAGGCGCTGCAGACCAGCCGGATTGCCGAGGCTCCGAAAGGGGCCTGGCGAGAATCCTTTTTCAACTGGCGACGTACAGGTTATTTTTGACGCTCCTGGTTCTACTGAAGGAACGGGGATTTTTAACAACTCAAGCCTTCTCGACAGGCCGCATCCTAGCGGACTTCACTGAAGTCTAGATCGTAGGGACTATATTGATCCATCTGGGCTGAGCCCACCCAAACCTTATAGGTTCCCGGCAGCCACTGTCCGGCAATGCTGGGATTCCAGCCATAGACATCGTCACTACACCAGGTTCCACCGGGCCCCTGCACTAGGAGCATCGTATCCTGGGCACTAAACACTTGCAGGTTCAGATAACTAAAATCGTCCGTTAACACTACTTCGTAGTCCGGCAGATCGGAGACATAGCCCCAGCAAATCCCCGTTTCTGTTTCCAAGCGGTTCGCGATCGTTGCGGCGGCGATCGTGCCCCCACTAATGCCGCTCACCTGAAACGGATCCGGGTTAAAGCCTGGTGTTAGGGTCACCTTACGAAATAAGGTCATCCGGCTATCTGCGGAGCGAGGCAAAACCTCCTGAGCAACGCCAGAAACGGCACTGAGCCCCCAGATCGCCAGGGTACAGAGCAGAAGCGATCGTCCCAGTACTGGACTGATCGGCGTAGGGTTTTGGTGCGATCGTTGCCCCCAGGGGTGAATCATATCTTTCCCTTCCATAGAATGCTTTTGGCTGCATCTGTCGCTTGGCCAGCATCATAGCAGGTTAGCGGGGATAGCGGACAGCGTGAGTGTAGTTCATCTGGTGATCTGACCCGCAGCTTGAGAATCCCTAACCCGTGCCCCTAATGGACAATAAAGGGGAGAACCATCCGACTCATAACCCGCCCATCTTCTAAATGGTAAAACTCTACACTGCCCCCCAGGGTTTTGAGGATGGTTTGGCAGATAAACAACGTCATGCCCGGTTGTTGGTCTAGGGCAGAGGGGGTTAAGGCATCCCGAGGGGGCCCCTCCTGTAATTCTGTTAATAAGCGGGGTTCGATCGTCCCATTATCGGTAATCGAGAGATCCAGGGTTTTCTCATCCAGCAAACGGCTCCAAATGTCGATGCGCCCCTGTTCCGAACATCGGCTACAGGAAAAGAGGAGCAGTTGGTAGAAAATGCCTTCTAATTTGGGAATATCTCCCATCAGATCGAGAGTTGTATTTTCGGCATGAACCTGAAGCCAAAGGTGCCGTTGACGTACCAAGGGATCAATGCGCTCTAGCGATCGTTTCAAAAAGCTGGCAAGGGAAACGGTTTGTTTGGTCAGTTGTAATTGCCATTGCTCTTGACGCAGAATTTGCATCATGGTGTTCATGACATGGGTCACCTGGCCTAAGGCTTGTTGGTAGTAAACCTTGGGGGTGATATTGGGGGACTTTTGTCCGCTGGTTAAGGCATTCAACGAATTTGCGGCTAATTCCAACGATCGTTTCAGTTCAATCACCCGAAATTGTTTATACCAGTTCAGTTGTCGCAGTTGCAGTTGGCTGGCTTTGAGCCGATCGACCTTGAGGAGCGATCGACGGAACCAAGCCAATTGATTCACAAAAATACCAAACAGACTGAGGGTGCGTTCTGACCAAAAGTGATCCGCTGGAGCCGCCACAATCATGACCCCCAGGGGATCATCCTCAGGATTAGTGCGGAGAGCTAAGCCCATCACCTGCTCAATGGCCGGTGCATTCAACCACTGCAAGGTATCAGGTAAGAGTTGATCCACGGTGAGATGCAAAATGCCATCGGTGGCCAGAATTTGTTGAATAAAGACATCCTGCAGGGAGACTTTAATGTCTGTTTTGAACAATTCAAACTGAGGATTAGACACAGACAAGGCGGCTATTTGTCCCACGGGCCGACGGGGTTGCCAGGTAATGAGCAGGGCTAAAGGTGTATGTAATAACTGAGCAATAAATTGGGTGACTAATTGCTCTAAGCGCTGTTGCTCATCAATCTGTTGAATCGTGGTTAAACCCCATTGCAGGGTTTGATATAGGCTCTTCTGCTGGTCAATATCCTGCTGCAGTTGCCACTGATGTAATAACACCCCTAGTTGATGGACAACGGTTTGAAAGAGGTCGAGATCGCGGCTATTCCACGATCGGGGTTGCTCGTGGGTCATGAGCAATACCCCCTCTAGAGGCAGGTGGGCGGTGGTGCGACACACCACGAGAGACTGCACCCCATGGTCTTGGAAAATATCCCGCCAATGCAGGAAGCGCAAATCTTCTTCCAAATCCTCCACTGCGATCGGATCGGCCCGTTCTTCCAACATTCGCCAATCCACTTCACTCAGTCCCGGAAAGCGGTGCTGGATTTCTTTGAGCCGCCCCGTTTGATACTGAAAGACTATGGAAAACTGATGCACTTGAGCATCGTAGCTCAGCAATAATATTCGCTCCACGGCAAAGTGCTCTGCGAGGCGTTCTGCCGTGGTTTTTAAGGCAAGTTCCCAATCTTGCTCTGTGCGAATCACTTGACTGATGTTATCCAACAAGGTGTGGTTAGCTCGGATTCTTTGTCGTTCTTGATCGACGCGATCGAGCCCACAACTAATGGAGAGCACCTGTGCAACGGTTTTTAAGTACTCCAACTCATTCGCTTGCCAGACCCTAGAGGTTGTTTCTTCCGCCGCAATAAAACCAAAGAGGCGATTTTCTAGCCACAGGGGAACCCCGAGTAGGGATTTGACCCGGAGCAGTTCCAAAATGCGAGTAGTTGCATCTAGGGTTAGGGAACTTTGGGTGGGGGTAATTTCAACGATCGTGTTCTTTCCCAAAGTTTGGTAAACCCCTGGACATTGTTTGGCCGCGAGGCGAAATTCCTCCTCATTATTGAGGGCAATAGCTTTCCGTTGCTCTTTTTGTGTCGCGAGGGTTCGTTGCCGAAAATAGCGGCCTTCGGGCTCAAACCAATAGCCCACGATTCGGCTGGACTTTAAATAGGCTTGGGCTTCCCCTACGGCAATCTCCAGACGTTGCTCCAGATTGGCGGCTTGATGAATCTTGGCAATTACGGTGGCCAGGGGATGTTCCCCGCTGGGAGACAGCGGCATGGCAGACTGCTCTAGGAGGCGGTGGAGTGATCCCCCCAGTTCTCCTGCGATAATCGAAAGCACTGCTTTCTCATCGGTTTTGGCTAACATTCCCCAGCGCTCAGAGCCCAAGATAATTAAGCCATGACACAAGTCCTGATAGCGAAAGGGAAAGAGTAATGCCCCTTGAATGCCTAATTTTTTCGCCACTTGACTCAGACGACCCCCCCGTTGCTCTGCCTTGAGGTCGGGAACCATCATGGGGCGCATTTGCAGCACCAGTTGTTCCAGGATTTCGCCGGACGCTAAAACCAGAGCCTCTTGGAGAAAGGGCATAGGCTTGCCATGGACGTAGCCACCAGCGCCTTGGATAATGTGTTGACTACGATCGTAACGGCACAACCAGATCAACGGATAGGAAAATTCCTGCTGAACATAGTCCAGGGCTGCCTGGAACATATCCTCTGCTTTCTTAGCCTCACGAATATCTTGCAAGCAACGACTCAGCAACGCTAAACGTTTCTCGTGGGGGGAGATAGATTGCTTTTTGCCGATGCTGGTAGTCACAATAAATCCCAAGCAGACTAGAGTTGTACATCTGGCCCAGATTGCCCAACGGTCATTTCGGCCAATCCGTTCACTTCCACAACACGAATCGTCTCGATCGTGTTGGGTCTAAATTTCTACTTTTTGATCGCGAATCAATGCACCCCAGATTTTCGCTCAAGTCTAAATTGAGTTACTTACCTTCATTCTATAGATTACTTGTCAGAACGAAACTTTAATTGATCGAGATCTCTCGATCTTGGGCGGAACACCTCGAAAAATCCAAACGGAGGTTCCTCTGGTGACGCGAGGGTAGGGATTCTGGGGAGCTGCGCTTCCCTTCGCCTGTCTTGGCCTGAAGTTTTTTTCTTGAAGTTTCTTCCTCCCCAGGAAAAGCCTGAGAGCTTGCCCCTACAATAGACTTCTGCTGAAGCGGAATTCCGTCTTCAGTTCAGAGCCCTGTCCCCTACTTTCTAGATGTTGATATGCTCAAAAGTCCTTATCCCCTCTGGTTACGGGGCTTAGCCTTAATTCCAACAGGATTATGGGGAGTTTTACTGCTGCGCTACTGGCATAGCGGTGATCTAAACTTGCTCATTCACCCCGCCTATCACGGCTTAACGATCGTCACGGGGCTGATTTTGCTCATGTTGACAACGGCTCAACTGCTCACCTTTTTTAAGCCCACCCAAGCCGCCGCTTTCCAAAATAATCACCCCACCTCTTCTCGACAATTAATCGGCATCATCATCTTAAGTGTCGTAGCGATCGCCGGGTTTCTGATTCCGCCTCGGGTCTTTGCCAGCAGCCTCTCCACCGATCGTCCCGTCACGGATTTTCTGACCCTGGCCCGGGTTGAACCTGAAGCCTTCCGTACCGCCATTAAGCCGGAAGATCGCACTATTGTGGATTGGGTGAGAACCCTGAATGTGTACCCTGAACCCGATGCCTACGAAGGGGACGCGGTGGATGTAGAGGGTTTTGTTCTCCATCCTGAGGAACTCCCCGAACAATATTTAATGGCGGCTCGGTTTATCATTACCTGCTGTGCCGCCGATGTGTACCCCGTTGGTCTACCGGTAGAGCTAGGTACGGTGGGCACGCGCCAGGATTACCCCGTCGATGGCTGGATTCGGATTCAAGGTCGAATGGCCACTGCGATCGTGAACGATCAACGTAAAGCGATCATTCGTCCCGATCGTATTGAAACGATTCCAGAACCCGACAATCCCTATGCTTACTAGGGCGTGTCATCATTTAAACACAGACGACTAACTTCAGGTGGAACAGTGCAGCGCACTCTTCCCTTAAATTGTTTCGCTTTCAGTGGAAAGCAAAATTCTGAAGATATTCTGAGGTTTTAGCTCGCTATTGTCATAGAACCTTAATATTTTAACGCTAGGCATGAAGACGGTATTGTCGATGACTGTGATCGGTTTTACTGAGAGGCTAAGAGCAGATCTCCAACCCCTCCAACCCTTGAATGATCCGGAAGAAATTCGCAGTGCAGCGCACTCTTCCCTTAAATTGTTTCGCTTTCAGTGGAAAGCAAAATTCTGAAGATATTCTGAGGTTTTTTCGATAGGTATGAAGACAGTATTGTAGATGACTGCGATCGTTTTACTGAGAGGCTAAATATTAAGTAGCAAACAGTAATCAAAAAATCCATTCCAGGTTGTCCTCAGCAATACTGGATAATTCTGGAGTTAGCTCTTATGTTTCATATAACAAACTTGAGCGAGGGTATTGTTTACGTTTTCGATCGCGATCGGAGTTTTGCTCAGCGTTGCAACTTTGGAAGAGTAGATCTCCAACCCTTGAATGATCCGGAAGAAATTCGCAAAATCTACGACAAAGTCCAAGAGCATGCTGAGTACACCGGCAGTGCTCTTGCTCAGTCCCTACTGGACAACTGGGAAAATAGTATCCCTCAGTTTATCCGCGTCTTGGTTGTGATGCGATAGGGATCAATTATCTCTAAATATTTCTACAGCAGTCTTAAATCAGTTGTAAGGGCTAGACGGCTGAAACCGTTGTGTGGTGTGTGCCCTCCGGG
>JBMTZC010000002.1:0-39740 GCA_049455215.1 Prochlorotrichaceae cyanobacterium | reverse complement strand
CCCCCCCCCCCCCTCTTCCGCCTTAAGTTGGTATCCCCCATATCTGAGCTTGCTATAATGTTGGCTTAATGCTTCGCCCTCGACCGTTCTAAGGGAGTTCCGTTCTAAGGGAGTTCGGCTATCGTATGGTGAAATTAGTTCAGCAGAACTTTCAGGACTTGTGGAGAGCTAAGCTCTCTCGTCGGGTTGCAGCATGGGTTTTTCTCAGTTTAATTTTGGTGGAGGCCGTCATCCTCGTGCCGTCCTACTTTAACCGTCGTCGGGAGTTGCTGTTGCGCAAGGAACAGGTCTCCTCTGAACTGTTAGAGGCGGCTAAGCAAAACCACATGGAGGAGGGCGAGTTAAAGCTGATTTTCGATAGCTTTGCTCAGCAGAGCATGACTTCAGCGGTGATTAAGGGGGGCGCTTTATACACCAGTGATGGCAAACTTATGGGTCAGTTTGGGGAGCCGATTGAACTGCGGCTGTCTCAACTGGTGGGGCACGATCGTTTTGCCAAGGTTACGCGGGATGGTCAACGGTACGAAGTGGCCTGGTGCGGTGACAATTTTAATAACGAATATATTTTAGTGATTCGTCATGATGCCTCAGGGTTAAGACTGGCGTTGCTGGCCTATGTTGGGCGCATTGTTCTGGCGGTTGTTATTATTTCGATCGTGGTGACGGGCAGTACCTTATTGGTCGTATCTGTCACGATTCTAGCGCCATTTCTACAACTGAGGGATGACTTTGGTCGGGTGGTAGAGGCGATTCGCAAAACCGATGCAGAGCCCTGTTTTACAACCCTCAATGCCATGCAACTCAAATCTCAATCTAGAGAAATTGAGGATGAAATGACGGAGGTCTTTCGCGATTTCCATCAGATGTTTACCCGAATTTACAATGAAGTTCAACAACGCCAACAGGTAGAGTCAGCCTTACGAGAAGAACAGGAAAAAGTCAATAAATTATTACTCAATGTTCTACCCGCTTCCATCGCCGATCGTCTCAAGGAGGGGGAAGAGTCCATTGCTGAAAAATTCAATTCGGTGACGGTACTGTTTGCCGATTTAGTAAATTTTACCTGTCTCTCAACTCAAGTTTCCCCGGTGGAATTAGTTGAACTGCTTAACGATATTTTCTCCCGTTTTGATGAACTCACAGCAGCGCTACACCTGGAAAAAATTAAAACGATCGGGGATGCCTATATGGTGGTGGGAGGAATTCCAATCGTGAGTAGCGATCATGCCCAAACGATCGCGCATTTAGCCTTACAAATGCAGGAAGCCTTAGCTCAATTTAATGTCGAACGTCAGCAAAATTTTGAACTACGTATTGGTATCAATACGGGTCCTGTAGTTGCGGGGGTCATTGGGCGACGAAAGTTTGCCTATGATCTCTGGGGTGATGCGGTAAATGTGGCCAGTCGCATGGAATCCCATGGGGTGCCCGGTAAAATACAGGTTACCGAAGCGAGTTATCTGCAACTCAAAGACCACTACGAACTGGAGTACCGGGGCAAAATTACGGTGAAAGGGAAGGGAGAGTTGGACACCTATTTTTTGATTGGAGCCAAATCTCCTCTCCCTGCAGAAGGAGAGACGGTCTGAACGCCCCGAACGCCCCACAAGAGACCTTTAAAAAGGAGTGCAGCCACCTAGCGATCTAGGGTGCTGCACTAGAGGACGTTGGTTAGGTCTGGAGCAGGAGTTTAGTGTCCCAGGTCAGTATTGTCGTCAATCAACTCCTCATCCTCGATCGTTAAGGGGACACTGCCTTCCGTTGCTGCCTTGAGCATGGATAGGGAGTAGGGGGAATCCTCTAACTCAAAGGTACGAGCAGACTGATCGTCCACTAAGGTATCTAACCCCGGCACTTCAATGAAGGAGTCGTCGTAGGCTCCCTTACTGTCACCGAGTCCCGGTGCATTCTCCTCGTAAGAGTGGAAGCCTGTCCCCGCCGGAATCAGCCGTCCAATGATCACGTTTTCCTTCAAGCCCCTGAGCCAGTCAGATTTCCCTTCGATCGCGGCTTCCGTTAAGACCCGAGTCGTTTCCTGGAAACTTGCGGCGGAAATGAAGCTATCGGTGTTCAAGGAGGCTTTGGTAATCCCCAACAAGACCGGCTCATACTTGGCGGGGGCACCACCGGTAATGGCCATGGCCTGGTTCACTTGATCTACCTGACGCAGTTCTACCAATTCTCCCGGTAGCATGGTGGTATCTCCCCCTTCTTCAATCCGGGCTTTGGCGGTCATCTGGCGGACAATGACTTCAATGTGCTTATCCGCAATGTCAATGCCCTGGGATTGGTATACCCCTTGCACTTCTTCCACTAACAAGGTCTGAACCCGCTCAAAGCTATCGATCGCAGACTCGTAGAGGTGTTCATCTCCCCGCACACTGCGGTAATACTTGAAGAAGATGTCCAAAATTTCATGGGGATTAGCGGGACCATAGGTCAGACGGTGAGCCGCTTCCACCCGCTCGCCATCGGGGATAATCACGTTTTGACCCGATAAAATTTCGTAATGTTCTTCAACCCCCTCATCATCAACGATCGTCACTTCCACCTGTTCATCTTCCCCATAGGTCACCTTGGCAACCCCGGGACGACGGGCGAGAACGCAAGCTTCTTTGGGCTTCCGAGCTTCCAAGAGTTCCTCAATGCGAGGTAAACCCTGGATGATGTCACCGGTTTTAGCCCGTTCAAAGAACAAACGCACTAAGTTGTCGCCCCGTTGCACTAACCCCCCATTTTTGACGTGCAACACGTCCCCACCGGAGACTCGATAGGGTCGCGCAATGCGGAGGGTCATCACATCGTTTTCAATGCTCTGCACTAAACCGGAATCGGGAGTGACAATACCGGGGGCCACTTCTACGTTTTCCACCAAGAGCGTGCCTTCTTCGACTGTTGGGGTTTGTCCGTTCAATGCGATGTGGCATAAATCATGATCGCGGACGACCAGCACCCGACGCACGATTTCCGCATCTTGGCGAATGCCTCGAATCATACCCCCTTCCTTAGAAAGGATGGCGGTACGGGCCACCACTGCTCCCGGTTCAATGACATCCCGATCGTTGACGAGCAAACTGGTGACGGTACTGCCCTGCATCATATCCGCCACAATGTCGCGGCGAATGACTAAGGATTCCAAAATTACCAGTTGTAAACGCAGGACATTCTCATTCTCTTCATCGGGAATCAGTTCAATGTCTGCGGCCAGATGGGGAGTGCCTTTTTCCATTTCCAGAACCAATTGGGTACTGAGTAAATTGACCCCTTCAATGGATTTGATCCGTTCACCATCTTTATAGAGAATGCGTTGGGTTGCATGTAAACAAATCGATCGGCCAGACTCGTTGGCGGAATCTTGGCTGGGAACAGAAGGCTCATCCTGTACCGCGAATTCCTGAACGGGACGCAGTAACACGGCTGGTCCTTCCGGTGTTTCCACATACTCGATGTAGCGCATGTCCGTTAAGACCAAACCGGAAACCACTTCATGGCCCGGATTGAGGAGTTGACCGTCCTGTTCCAGCACCTGAGCCGGGTCGTCCACCATGTGCAGATCCCCGGGCTTAATGACGATTTCCCGCAAAATGTCATTTTTCTGGGTGATTTCGGCAACCCCACTATTCAGGCAAAATACGTCCTTAACGACTTCTGTGCCGCCTTCTACATACTGGCCATCTTCCACCAACAACAGAGAAATATCCTTGTTGACTTCATGGGTTTCCTCGGGAATCCAGAGCAAGGTTCCCCCTTTACTCACCTCATAGCCCTGTTTGCCTCGACGTTGCTTCCCGGCTTCGATGCCCGCATACCGGAGAATCCCACCGGTTTTGGTTTTGTACTGATCGCTAATCAGTTCCGCCACCACTTGCCCATCTAAGACCTTCGTGCCTGGCGCAGCCTTAAGGTTAAACTGCTGACCATGGGTGGTTTCAATAACATAGTGTTCCCGACCATGGGTAGACTCTGCCCGAACTCGCGCCTGATCCAAGAGGACTGAAGCCGTAATAATTTCGACTTCTTGGGGATTTTCCTCCGAGAGGCGCACCACGCCGCCGTGTTCTGTAATCAACCGAGTTTCGGCAATCACATCATTGGTTTCAATTTGATCGCCATTGGCCACCACCGGTTCTGCCCCGGGTGGGAGGTTATACACTTCCCCGGAGAGGATCCAAATCAAACCACCCCGCTGAGCAATCCGGGTAATATTCCCTTGGCGATCGCGTTTTTCCTCTTCCACAATATTGTCAAAAAAGGCTTCTCCCGAGAGATCGGAGGACACATCCTTGGTTACTTTTTCCACGGATTTTTGGGTTCGTCCACCAATGGGGGCACTGGCAATAATAGCTCCCGCCTCCACGGCACCACCGTCCCGCACAAAGAGGGTTGACCCTTGAGGAATTTCCAGTTTGATCGATTCTTTTCCGGCCTCTAGGGTGAGGGTAAAGCCGGTATCCGCCACCGCCGCATCATCCCCGTGGGGAGTCCGGAATGGACGAGTCCGGGCAGACTTGGGAAACTTAATTTTGCCAGCTTTCTCCGCTTTAACGGTACGAGCCACTTCACCGGTAAACACACCCCCGGTGTGGAAAGTCCGCATTGTTAACTGGGTACCAGGTTCACCAATGGACTGAGCGGCGATAATACCCACCGCTTCCCCAAGATCTACCAACTGTTCATTGGCCAGGCTCCAACCATAGCAGTGTTGACAGACAGACCGAGCGGCATCACAGGTTAGGGGCGATCGAACTTTGACCTCTTTAACTCCGGCTTTAATAATGTGGGCTGCTAAGGGGGCAGAAATATCTTGATTGCGGCCCGCCAAGACCTCCCCAGTTTCCGGGTGCAATACTGGATCAGACACCACCCGTCCCAGGAGGCGATCGCCTAGGGCAATGCGCACCCGGTTACCTTCCATCATGTCCCGCAACACCAAACCCCGCTGGGTACCACAGTCATATTCCCGCACAATCACATCCTGGGACACATCCACCAGACGACGGGTGAGGTAGCCCGAGTCAGCGGTACGCAAGGCGGTATCCACCAAGCCCTTCCGGGCACCATAGGAGGAAATAATGTATTCCGTAACCGTTAAGCCTTCCCGGAAATTGGTTTTAATGGGCAGGTCAATAATTTCCCCCTGGGGATTCGCCATCAAGCCCCGCATTCCCACCAACTGCCGCACCTGAGAAATATTCCCCCGCGCCCCGGAGAAGGCCATCATGTACACCGAGTTGAGGGGTTCATTCTTCTTGAAGTTCTCCACCACCTCATCTTTGAGATCTTCGTTGGTTTGGTTCCAGGTATCAATGACTTTCTGGAAGCGCTCAACTTCTGTAATTTCGCCTCGGGTATAGCGGGCTTCCGTTGCTCGAATTTCGTCTTCCGCAGCTTGGAGGAGTAAGCGCTTGGTTTCGGGCACTTTAAGGTCTTCTACACTAATCGAAATCCCTGCACGGGTCGCATAACGAAATCCTAACTCTTTCAAGCGATCGGCCATCTCCGCAGTACGGGACGTACCATAGTGGGTGTAAGACCACGCAATGAGCTTTTTCAGTTGCTTTTTATTAATAACTTTATTATGAAAAACAGGAACGTTCTTAGACTGTTTTTGTTGAGTCATGATCAAAAATGCTCCTCTTAAAGGGGACTGGGGTAGGGGTAGAGGCTAGAAGATAGAGGTTAGGATCTAGGGGATAGTTTTGAGTTGAAGATCTATGGGTAGAATCTATTCCCTAATGGGGCTTTTCACTCTAGTGACAAAATTTTATGGAAGAGTGCGCGGCACTCTTCCGCCGTCAGTTGATAGCCTCTAATGGAAGGCTAAAACCTCATGAATGGCTTTATTTAAGATGACGCGCCCCGGAGTCGTGAGAATATATTGAGAGACTAAATTGCCCTCTTTATCCTTACGAATTCGCTTCGTCTTATACTTGGTCGTCACATAGCCAGACTCATCGGTAATGGGCGGTGCAATGGGTTCGGAGTCGTCATAGTCCATTTCAACCTCGCCATCAAACCGCAACCAGATTTGTTGATGAATGTGAACCAAATCGAGTTCAAAGGCAGTGACCACATCTTCCAAACTGGAAAAATATTTGCCCGACGGCTCACTATAGTTGGGGTTTGTTGCCGTGAGGTAGTAACAGCCCAAGACCATATCTTGACTTGGGGTAATAATGGGCTGACCAGTAGCAGGTGAGAGCACATTATTAGACGCCAACATCAGCATCCGCGCTTCGGCTTGAGCCTCCAAGGACAAGGGAATATGTACCGCCATTTGGTCACCATCAAAGTCAGCGTTAAAGGCCGGACAGACTAGAGGGTGGAGTTGAATGGCGCGACCATCCACCAGAATGGGTTCAAAGGCCTGAATCCCTAAACGGTGCAGGGTCGGGGCACGGTTGAGAAGCACGGGGTGTCCTTCAATAACTTCTTCCAGCACATCCCAGACCATGGGATCGCCCCGCTGAATCATTTTCTTGGCGGCCTTGATGTTATTCACTAATCCCTGGCGAATGAGGTGATAGATCACGAAGGGCTGAAAGAGTTCGATCGCCATTTCACGGGGTAAGCCACACTGATGAATTTTCAGCTTGGGCCCCACAACAATCACAGAACGACCCGAGTAATCGACCCGTTTACCTAAGAGGTTTTGCCGGAAACGACCCTGCTTCCCTTCAATGATGTCGGAGAGGGACTTGAGGGGACGATTATTGGCTCCCACTACGGTACGGCCGCGACGACCGTTGTCAATGAGGGCATCTACAGCTTCCTGCAGCATCCGCTTCTCGTTGCGGACAATAATTTCCGGCGCCAAAATTTCCTGAAGCCGCGCAAGACGGTTATTCCGGTTAATGACCCGGCGGTAGAGGTCGTTTAAGTCGGAGGTGGCAAATCGCCCCCCATCCAACTGCACCATGGGCCGTAAGTCTGGGGGAATGACCGGGATAATATTAAGAATCATCCACTCCGGACGGGAGCCCGTTGCCACAAAGTTATCTACCACCCGCAGGCGTTTAATCAGTTTGGCTCGTTTTTGTCCTTTAGAATTGGCAATATCCTCCCGCAGTTGCTCCGCATCCTGCTCCAGATCCAGTTCCTCCAGCAACCGCTGAATAGCCTCGGCTCCAATGCCTACTTCAATGCCTTCTAGGGTGGAGTCTTCGCTATAAATTTGCTCTTCTAACTCCATCCATTGATCTTCGTTGAGCAACTGTTTTTCCTGCAGATCTTCGCAGTTGCCGGGGTTCAACACCACGTAGGAGTTAAAGTAAACAATTTGCTCCACATCCCTCAGGGGCATATCCAGGAGGATGGAGATGTAACTGGGGATCCCTTTGAGGTACCAGACATGGGTCACGGGGGCCGCCAAGTTAATGTAGCCCATCCGGTGGCGACGGACGCGGGATTCCGTGACTTCAACCCCACAACGTTCACAGACAATGCCCCGGTGCCGTACCCGTTTGTATTTGCCGCAGTGACATTCCCAATCCTTCGCGGGCCCAAAAATCCGCTCACAGAATAAGCCTTCCATTTCGGGCTTCAAGGTTCGATAGTTAATGGTTTCAGGCTTGGTGACCTCCCCCACAACTTGACCATTGGGTAACGTCCGTTCTCCCCATTGACGAATACGATCCGGTGAGGCTAAACCAATTTTGATGTAATCAAAGCGCTGCTCTATTTTTGCCATAGGAAACGAGGATGGTTTGAGGTTGAATGCTGGAATGCTGATGCTAGAGGTTTAAGGGATGAGTGAGGCAGTGTTGAAGACTCAATTTTGAGTTACAGACTTTGAATGACAAATTCTGAATTGACTATTCAACGGAAAGCTCGTCACTCATCACTGAAGACCTACTCTTCTGCAGCTTCTTCACTACTGCTGCTGGGCACGATCGACTCATAGACTGGACGGGCTGGAGACCGGCGAGAACTAGGGTCGGTCATCAAATCCACCTCAGTGTCTTGGTTTTCACCGTGTTGCGTATCCAACTTATGGACGGAGATATCTAGACAAAGGGACTGTAATTCCCGCATCAAGACCTTGAAGGATTCGGGGGTGCCGGGACGGGGAATGGGACGACCTTTGACGATCGCATTTAAGGCTTCGTTCCGCCCTTGCATATCATCGGATTTGACCGTGAGCAGTTCTTGGAGAATGTAGGCACAGCCGAAGGCTTCCAAAGCCCACACTTCCATTTCGCCAAAGCGCTGTCCCCCTTGTTGGGCTTTACCCCCTAAGGGTTGCTGGGTCACTAAGGAATAGGGTCCGGTGGAGCGGGCGTGAATCTTATCGTCAACGAGGTGAACCAGCTTGAGCATATAGGCGTAGCCCACGGTGACGGGACGATCGAAGGGTTCGCCAGAGCGACCGTCATACAGTTGAATTTTGCCCGGATCCTCTGAATCAAAGACCCAGGGTTGATTCCGCTTGGCTCGGGCGGCTTCTAGTTTGCCGTGTACTGTGGTTCGGGAAGCTTCTGCACCATACATTTCATCAAAGGGAATCATCTTATAGCGCATGTTGAGGTTGTGCCCAGCCCAGCCCAGCAAGCATTCAAAGATTTGACCAACGTTCATCCGGGAGGGAACCCCCAAGGGATTTAAGACGATATCCAAGGGAGTACCATCGGGGAGGTAGGGCATATCTTCCACCGGCAGAATGCGGGAAATAATCCCTTTATTGCCGTGGCGACCGGCCATTTTGTCCCCCACCTGGATTTTACGTTTTTGGGCCACATAAACCCGCACCACCATGTTGGCACCGGGGGGCAGTTCATCCCCTTGCTCGCGGGTAAAGACCCGTACATCCACAACCCGCCCTTTTTCCCCGTTGGGAACCCGGAGGGAGTTATCCCGCACATCCCGTGCTTTTTCACCAAAGATGGCTCGGAGCAGTTTTTCCTCTGGGGGTTGGTCGGATTCTCCTTTGGGAGTGACTTTCCCTACGAGAATGTCACCGGATTCTACCCAGGCACCAATGCGAATAATGCCACCTTCGTCTAAGTGGCGGAGGGAATCTTCGCCGACATTGGGAATTTCCCGGGTGATTTCTTCGGGGCCGAGTTTGGTTTGACGGGCTTCAATTTCAAATTTTTCAATGTGGATGGAGGTATATAGGTCCTCCCGCACCAAGCGTTCGCTGATGAGGATGGCATCCTCGTAGTTGTAGCCTTCCCAGGGCATATAGGCGACTAGGACATTTTGTCCCAGCGCTAGTTCTCCCCCTTCAGTGGCGGAACCATCGGCCAAGATCTGACCTTCTAAAACATCATCCCCTTCAAAAACAATGGGACGTTGGTTTAAGCAGGTATCTTGGTTCGATCGCTGATACTTTTGTAGTTTGTAGTGGTGGTGATTGCCCTCGGGATCCTTAACAATAATATTAGTCGCATCCACATAGGCCACCTCCCCGGGGGTACGGCTAATGGTAACCATCCCAGAGTCCCGAGCGGCCTGTACCTCTAGCCCGGTGCCCACCAGGGGACGTTCGGGCCGCAGCAGGGGCACGGCCTGACGTTGCATGTTGGAACCCATCAGGGCGCGGTTGGCGTCGTCATGCTCCAGGAAGGGAATCAAGGAGGTGGCAACGGAAATAATTTGTACCGGAGACACCGCCACGTAGTCCACCTGATCCGGGGTGGTGGTGGTGAAATCTTGGCGGTAACGCACAGGTACGGTTTCCCCGAGAATATTGCCCTGTTCGTCGGTGGACAGATCACCGGGAGCTACCCGCAGATCGTCCTCTTCATCGGCAGTCATATATTCTGCGGGCAAATCCCAGCGCACGCGACCGTTTTCGACACGAATAAAGGGGGTTTCAATAAAACCGTAGGCATTGACCCGAGCATGGGTTGCCAGGGAACCAATCAAGCCCGCATTGGGACCTTCAGGGGTTTCAATGGGACAAATCCGTCCGTAGTGGGAGGGGTGAATGTCCCGCACCGCAAAACCGGCCCGCTCCCGGGTTAACCCGCCTGGGCCGAGGGCGCTAATCCGCCGTTTGTGGGTTAATTCCGCAAGGGGATTGGTTTGATCCATGAACTGGGACAACTGGGACGACCCAAAGAACTCTTTGATGGCGGCCACTAAGGGTTTGGGGTTGACCAGAGAGGCGGGGGTGAGGGCATCGGCATCGGACACCGTCATCCGTTCCCGGATAATCCGCTCTAGGCGGTTTAAGCCAACCCGCACTTGGTTCTGAAGCAGTTCTCCTACGGAGCGAACCCGACGATTACCGAGGTGATCAATGTCGTCTACTTCACCAATGTCAAATTCCAGGTTAATGAGGTAGTCGATCGCCGCGAGGATGTCGTCAGAGGTCAAGACCCGGATGCTATCGGGAATATTGAGATGGAGTTTTTTGTTGAGTTTATAACGACCAACCCGGCCTAGATCGTACCGCTTGGGATCAAAGAAGCGGGAATCTAACAACTGTTGTCCCCCAGCGATCGTGGGCGGCTCACCGGGTCGCAGCTTGCGGTACAACTCCATGAGGGCTTCTTCTTCGTTAAACTGCCCTTCTTTATCGATCGTTTTTTGGAAGTATTCGGCGTGACGGAGTTTTTCGGCAATCTCGTTATCGGACAACCCTAAGGCTTTGAGGAGTACGTTGGCGGAGAGCTTACGGGTTTTATCAATCCGCACCCAGACCAAACCGTTTTTATCCGTCTCAAACTTCAACCAGGCACCACGGTTGGGAATGAGGCTGGCATTGTAGGTGCGTCGCCCGTTCTTATCGGTTTCCGACTTGTAGTACACGCCGGGGCTACGGACAATCTGGTTAACGATGACCCGCTCTGCACCGTTGATGATGAAGGTGCCCCGATCGGTCATCAGGGGGAGATCGCCAATGAAGACCTCCTGCTCCTTGATTTCTCCCGTTTCCTTATTAATCAAGCGAGTGGGAACATACATCGACACTGCATAGGTACCATCCCGACTTTTTGACTCGTTCATGTCATACTTGGGACGACGCAGCTTATAATTCCTTCCCAAGAGATGGAGTTCCAGTTTGCCGGTATAGTCGGAGATCGGTGAAAAGCTCTCTAACTCTTCAATCAATCCTTCTTCCAAAAACCAGCGAAAACTTGCACGTTGAATTTCAACTAAATCAGGCAGTGTAAACGCTGCAGGAGCGATAGCAGTTTGACTAGTCATGCGTCCCCTCGTCTTGAATTCCCAATCATGGGGTGGATTAGTAGTGTACAGTATGCCGGTGGGCATTCGAGCGATTTAAGCCGCTAGGCCAATTAAGCAGGCAAGCGAAAGAGGGTTTGAGCATTAGCGGTGGTTTGATCCGCTAGGCGTTCTCTTGTGACACTTCTCACCGCTGCTAGGGTGTCGGCAACATGCTGCACAAAGGCAGGTTCATTGCGTTTGCCCCGAACCGGAACGGGTGCCAGAAAGGGACAGTCCGTTTCAATGAGAAGCCGATCGTCCGGGACGATCGCAGCGGCAGCCCGGATGGACTCCGCGTTTTTAAAGGTGACGGTGCCGCTGAAGCTGATGTAGAACCCGAGGTCTAAAAACCACTGGGTTTCCGCCACTGTTCCTCCCCAACAGTGCATCACGCCGGTCACCGGGCCCTGCCGCTGCCAAAATAAACGGAAAAACTCAGCCAAGGGCTGAGCCGCATCTCGACAGTGAATAATCACGGGTAGGGCAAGGGCACGAGCAACCTTAAGCTGACCTTCTAGCGCAGCGTATTGAGCATCCTGATCCTGGGATTTATAAAAATCTAAGCCCGTTTCTCCAATGGCCACAACGCGGCGATCGGAGCCAGCGAGGGATTGAATCCAAGGTTGATAGTCTGGTGTCCATTGCCCCGCATCTAAGGGATGCAGCCCGACGGCAAAGAATAACTCTGGATAGCGATCCGCTAGGACTTGGGTACGAGGAAATTCCCCTGGCTCGACACAGGAGTGAATTAAGTACTTCAAACCCGCCGATCGCCACCGTTGGGCGACTTGATCTAAGTCGGGCTGGAAAGTATCAAAGTTAATATGAACGTGGGTATCGACCAGATTCATGGGCGCAGTAGCAGGGTTCTTTCGTGCGATAAATCGCAATACAGAGCAAGAAGAGTAACGATCGCTACCACTGAAGGAGAAGAGAAAGCTTAAAGGCTCAAGTTTGAAGCGGGGTCAGGGAGGCAGTCCCCTGGCAGGAAACTTCAAAAGCTGAGGCTTATCTCCCCCCTTGAGAGACTATGGGATGTTTCAGGTAGCGGTAAACTACGGGGAATGGGCCTAGAATCCGTCATTCTGGAGTGGCGAAAATCCTTTGCAGCTAGGGAAACCCCTAGGGCGTGAACGGGGCAAGATCCCCTGGATCTCGTAAGACTTCTAGTAATGAACGGGCGATGTGCCTAGGAATGCCAACCCATGACCGCTACCTGATCCACGGTTTGGTTAAGATTCAGGGGTAGCAGACTCTGGCGCGACAAAGGTATCGACTTTACTGCGGAAGAGGCGAGCGAGGTTCGCTTTTTTGCGAGAGCCATTGCTACGATGAAGAACCCCTTTCTTCACCGCTTTATCAATCTTGCTGTAGGTGACGGACATAGAATCCATAACCACTTGCCGAGCTTCATCGCTGGGCTGAGCGGTATATTCCTCTACGGCAGCAACATATTTTTTAGTAAGGGTTTTAATAGCAGACTTGTAAGACTTGTTACGAAGACGGTTCCGTTCAGCGACCTGAATACGCTTAATCGCAGACTTAATATTAGCCACGGCTAATTATCCATTCCCAAGAGATTTGCACATCAGGGAATGATAACAAGCTTCGGTCAAAAGTGCAAGGAACCCGTCCTGAATTCCTGAATTTTTCGTCTTAATCCTTTGGGCTCATCCTCAAGGCTTTCCGTTTAAAGCGGAAAAAATACGCGAGCGAGTGCGGTGCTCCCACCGCCTTGGGTATCCATGGGTATCCATCCCCAACCCCTGAGGCGTAAAATAGCGCCTAAGGGTTGCCTGAAAATTTTTCTAGCCTTAAAAACGGTGGCTAAGTTATGTTTCCCGTTCGATCGCTTTTAATTTCCTCCAGTTGTTTAGCCCTTGTGGTCGGGACGGTTCAGGCGGTCTGGCAGGATCAATCGCTGTGGCGACCCTCGTGGTCTCAGGGGGTATCCGGTGCCCTGATCCGCAATACGATCGCGGCTCCCCTCAGTCTGACCCCCTCTTTAGGGAGTAGCTGCGAGGATCTGACGGAGACTGCGACTGGGAGGATTATACCGATCGCGTTTCCTCCGGGGAGTAAAGCATTCACCCTGAAGGCTCAAGGGACGCTGGCCTGTGTAAACGATCGTCCCGTTAGTCTCCCCTGGATTCAAATTCAAACTGCAGACGGCAAGCCTGAATTGGCCATTGCCGATTTTGCCTTGGGGGATCATTTAAGCTTGGGGGTTCTGAACAGTGATACACCAGAACTGCAACCCGTAGATTGGTTTGCTGCCCCCCCCAGGGAGGATACTTTTCCCCTAGCTTTAGCCACGACCTTAAGCACCCAGCACCGCTATCTGCAGATCTCGCCTTTAGTGGAGCAAGGGGGATGGCAGGCACGACTGGAGGCGGGGGTGTTGTATGTAGATATTCCTCCAGCCAAAGTGCAAGCCCTACGTTTGGCGCAGCAGAATCAGGGCTTCCGCGCGGTTTTGGAGTTAGACCGCCCCGCCTTGTTTACCACAACCCAGGACAGTAGTGCCCAAGGCGATCGTTGGACGTTAAGGGTGGAGGGAACCTTAGCGGAGCCTTTTTCCCAGCCGGAGTTCTCTGCCTTTTTACAACAGGATCCCATTGCTCAGCGGTTGCAGTGGCAAATGCAAACACCCTTGCCCCGCCTCACCGCATCCCCTACCCCGCCGCAAACCTATGTGAGTGCAACCCTGCCCCCCGGTTTGGTGCCCACCGTTTCCCGTTTAAACAATCCCCACCGTTTAGTGATTGACTTTCAGCCCCGTGCTTTCCCGACCCAGCGCATTGCCTGGGCGGAGGGGATGACCTGGCAGCAAGACTGGATTCAGATTAGAAATAAGGCCATTGCCGTGGTTTGGTTAACCCTGGAGCCGAGCCAATGGAATCCTGGCTTTCAACTTCGTCCCCTCTTGCCTCGCACCCATCGTCAATCCATTGCTCAACTGCAATCCTTACCCCGTTTAGGGGCAGATACAGGGGCGATCGTGGCGATCAATGCGGGGTATTTTAACCGCAATAATCAATTGCCTCTGGGAGCCCTACGGACAGCCGGAGACTGGATTTCTGGCCCCATCTTAAATCGGGGCGTGATGGCGTGGCAGCCCTCGGGAGAGGGGCAATCCTTAGGAGTTCAATTCGATCGTTTTCGTTGGGAAGAGACCGTGACGATCGAGGGGAAAACCATTCCCTTAACCCATTTGAACAGCGGCTATGTTAAAGCCGGTATTGCCCGTTACACCCCGTTCTGGGGGCAGAGCTACAGTCCCCTCATTGATGGCGAAACCTTATTGACCGTGATTAACGATCGTCTGACCCAGGTTCACCGATCGGGCAAGGCTCAAACGGAAACCCTTGCCATTCCAGAACAGGGCTATCTCCTCGCAGCCCGGGCCAGTGATAGCATTGCTCGTCAACTTGCGGTGGGGAGTCCGGTGCAACTGGGGCAAACTGCTGTGCCTTCAGCCCTGGCGAACTATCCAGAAATGGTGGGGGCCGGGCCCCTGTTGGTGAAAAACGGACAGGTGGTACTGGATGCGGCGGGGGAAGGATTTAGCCCCGCCTTTAGTCAACAGGCGGCCCTTCGCAGTGCCATCGGTCAAAGCGAAAGCGGAGAACTCCTCGTGGTGGCGATCGGCTCTACCCCCGGTGGAGCCTTACCGACCCTGGCAGAGATGGCGGAAATCATGCTCAAGTTGGGGGCGATCGATGCCCTGAATTTGGATGGGGGAAGTTCCAGCAGTCTCTACCTCGGGGGAAAAGTGCTCAACCGTTCCCCCAGTACGGCGGCCCGAATTCATAATGGGCTGGGCGTGGTGTATCAACCCCCGAGGGCCGACTGATCCTCTAACCACTGTTGCAAAATTAAAGCGGCTGCTTTGCGATCCACTGTGCCTCGATCGCGGGCGGGAGAGAGTCCGGCGGCGTGCATCAGTTCCTTCGCTTCCACGGAGGTATATTGTTCATTGACGTAGACCACGGGCAAGGTTAAGGCCTGACTCAGCCGTTGGGCATAGCGCTGAATTTCCCGCGCTTGGCGGCCCAGGCTACCATCCTGTAAGTAGGGCAACCCCACCACCAGCAATTCCACTTTGCGTTCTTCCACGATCGCCTGAAGGGTCGCCACATCCGTCGCAAAGGACGATCGCTTTAAGGTCATCAACCCCGTTGCGATCAAGCCCAGCCCATCACAACCGGCAACCCCTACCCGCTTGCGGCCAACATCTAACCCTAGTGCAGCAACCCGTTTACCCATGGGTAATATGCTCCTTTGGCTTATCCCTTGCGACCCGGTTGATAGCTTTCCGATACCTCTGATAATTCCACAATCCGTCCTGCGAGATCCTTGACGAGAAAATTTAAGGGCTTGTCTCGGCGGATTTTATGTTTCACCCCTCGGGATTGAATCCGCAATAATAAGGCTTCCAAACAATCCCGATCGAAGCAAACGTGACGTTGCCGATTTTTGTGGCCCAGACTAGCCCCAGAGATGACATGCAGTTGCACATTTTTTTTCAGTTGATACCAAAAACCGTCTCCCTTAGGGGAGTCTGCATAACCGGGATTACCATAGCCTGCGGTAGACAAATACAGGGGATCTAACGTGCCTGCCCCTAAGGTTTGTTCGTAATTGTAGTAATAGTGGAGGGGCACATCTGCGGCCGGTAAATTGAGAACCCCTTCGTACAATTCTTGGGCAATTTTGAGATCCGACACCATGATCGTGTGAACCTTGGGCGCACTGGAGAGGAATGCCCACATGGCACCCGCATAGGCAATCAGCAGCATGACCATGATGCCCTGGGTGGAAAAGAGGGTATCCAGGGGCAGTAATGAGCCCAAGAGCGGGGAAACGCTAGCGCAGGGGATGAGCATGGGTAAAGAACAACAGAGGACTTCAGACTATAGCTTACGATCTTGACGAAAAAAATCAGAAATTTCAACTTCAGCCCCTGCCGAGCCATAGCAGTTCATCAGCAGGCGGCTGAAGGGAAATACCGAAGGGCATCTCATGGCGATGCTAGAGTGGGCGGTACGCCGAAGTCGGTCTTTTATCCGTTTGGCTTTAGGGTCTTCTCAGCCAAAATGTGACTAAACTGCTCCTGATTCACGGGGTGAGAGAAGATATAACCCTGGGCAAATTCGCACCCCATGTGTTTGAGAATTTGGATTTGCTTGAGGGTTTCAATGCCTTCCGCCACTACGGACAGATCTAAAGAATGGGCAAGGTTGACGATCGCTTCCACAATGGGGTAGCGAATATGTTCATCACCCTCTTGCATTTCCGCCACAAAGGACTTGTCAATTTTCAAGGTATGAATAGGAAGACGATGGAGATAACTTAAGGAAGAATAACCTGTGCCAAAGTCATCAATACTAATGGCAATATTCCGCACCTGGAGATGTTCTAAGACTACGGTGGTATAGTCCAAGTTATCAATCAGCAAAGTTTCGGTAATTTCAAACTTGAGGTAATGGGGGTTAATATTATAGTGATTGATAATTTTATCGAGACGCGCACAGAGATCGGGAAGTTGCAACTGTCGGCTCGATAAATTCACACTAATGGCAAAAGTTTCCAAGGTTTGCAGGGTGGGTTGCCACCGCAATACCTGTTGGCACACTTGGTCTAAAACCCATTCTCCAATTGGCACAATTAAGCCCGTTTCCTCCGCCAAGGGAATAAATTCTCCGGGCGAAATCATCCCTTCCTCCGGATGATGCCAGCGGATGAGGGCTTCTGCTCCCACTAAAGCATAGGTTTCTAGACAAATAATGGGTTGGTAATAGACTTCAAATTCCTGCTGTTCGACCGCCCTTCTTAACTCTCGCTCTAACGTCAGGGAGCGCAACGCCTGGGTGTGCATAGTTTGGTCAAAAACTTCGTAGCGATCCTTGCCTCGACTTTTGGCGCGATACATGGCATTATCCGCATCCCGAAGAATTTCTAAGCTATTTTGATAGTTATGGCTACTGAAGGCGATCCCAATACTAACAGTGCTGACAATGAGCTGCCCCGCAACCTCTAAGGGTTGGTGGAAATCCATTTTAATTTCCTGGGCAATTTGCTTCACTTCTTCTAACCCTGAGACATTTTCTAGCAAAATGACAAACTCATCCCCACTGAGGCGGGCCACATAGTCAAATTGACTGACCCGCTTTTGTAAACGACTCGCCACTTCAATGAGTAAGGTATCGCCCACAAGGTGACCTAGGCTATCGTTGACAATTTTGAAGCGATCGAGATCGATAAACAGTAAGGCAAAGTAATAATTTGGATAAAGATTGTGATAGTCCAAGACCTGCTGAATTCTTTCTGTGATGGCCGATCGGTTGGGCAGACCCGTCAGCAAGTCATGATAAGCTTGATACCGTAAACTTTCTTCAATTTCTTTTTGTTCGGTAATATCATGTAATGAGACAAAATGTGCCCGTTGATTTTCCCAGTGAATTTCAGAAACTCGGATATCAAAGATTTTCTTCTTATTCGATCGGCTCATAATTTCAATTTCCATGGAGCCATCATCGTCACAAATGGGAATGCCAAAGTCTGAGCCTAAGAGTTCTGCTTCCGATCGTTCAAAAAATAGTTTAGCGGCATCATTGAGAAATCTGATTTTACCTAATTGATCTAAGATTAAAATCCCATAGGTCGTGGTATTGATAATTTTTTTCAGGTTAATTTCATTTTGTCGTATGGCTTCTTGTGCTTTATTTTGCTGAGTAATATCTCGCATAAAGCTATAAAGAACCTGACGATCTGCATTGTAAGTTACACTAGCGGCCAAGTCGATCGTCTCACCATTTTTACAGCGGTGACTGGTTTCAAAGTAATGGGATCCACCCTGCCTCAGTGTGTGAATGTGCTCCTGAATTTGCTGCGAGTTTTCAATGGCATCCAGATCACTAATTTGCATCTCTAAAAGTTCGGCATGGGTATAGCCCACCATTTTGCAATAGGCAGGGTTGACCTCCAAGATATGACCGGCAGATCCTTCCTTTGCGTCCACAATGATAAACCCTTCTAGAGCCGTATCTAAAAAGGTTTGATACTGGGCTTGAGCTGCCGACAAGGCCTCTTGGGTCTTTTTTTGTTCTGTTAAGTCTCGAATACTCGCTAACAATCCGGTCACTTCTCCTTGGGCATCAACATAGGGAACATAAACTACACTTTTATAAGAAAGCTGACCCTGATCATCCTCTTGCTGGAGATCATATTCAACTTGTTTTCCCGTAAAACACTCGTCTATCTTAACCTTGTTAACTTGCTCAAAAAGGTCCTGACCAATCACCTCGGCAACGGTGTGTCCGAGAATCTCTTGTTTCGTTTTGCGGGCAAATTCCAGATAGGCTTGGTTAACCATTTGATAAATATAGTCACGATCGATGACGGCAATTGCATCGGAGGTGGTGGCGACAATGCGTTCATACTGACGTAATTGCTGTTCTGCTTGCTTTCGCTCCGTAATATCGGTAACCATGGCCAGGGCACCGGCATACTGGCCCTGATCATCCAAAATTGGTTGGGTGGAAACGATCGCCCATAGGGTACTTCCATTCTTGCGTTGAAATTTAAAGTCGTGCTGTTGGGTCAAGTCCCGATGCTGGCCCTCTAGGGCTTGAATCGCAATCTCTTTCCCTTCCCGATCCATGAAGCTCCAGAGCGTCTTGCCCAATAAATCTAAGGGTGAATACTCTAGCATCATAGCCATTTGAGTATTGACAAAAGTAGTGATGTTGTTCTGATCAAGAATCCAGATGCCTTCCGTGGTGGTTTCCACGATCCGTCGATAGCGAGCTTCACTGTCTCGCAGAGATTCCTCCGCTAATTTCCGATCGCTCACGTCTAAAATAATGCCGTCCCAGACAATGGTGCCATCGGCACGACGCTGGGGTATGGCCTGAGCCCTAGCCCAAATCTGCCGCCCAGAGGGATTGATCAACCGCCACTCCCAAATCCATTGACTGAGGTGTTCCGCAGAATGCAGCACAGAAGCTTGCATGGCGGCAAAATCATCGGGATGAACCTGTCCCCAAGTCAGGGAGCAGTTTTGTTGCACAATTTCCGGGGGGAGTTCCCAGATGAGTAAGCTGCCGGAATTCGCGTAGGTAATCGCATCGGAGCCATCTGGATACAGTTCATAACGATAGATAACCCCGGGCAAGTTATTGTTCATGGCCTGGAAGAGGGCTTCACTCGCCGCCAAGGCCGAGGTCATCTCCTTTTGTTCCGTGACATCCCGGGCCACCGCATAGGACAAATTTTCTTCGATCAGCAGGGAAGTACTCCAAGAGAGCCAACGATAGCGACCATCCTTGCAACGATAGCGATTTTCAAAGTTCTGCAATTTGCCGTTTGCAAAGAGTTCCTTGGCTGCCTCCAGGGTTCGGGGGTGATCCTCGGGATGGATAAAGTCCAGGTAAGGGCGGCTGATGAGTTCTTCTGTGGTGTAGCCCAAAACGCGCTCAAAGGCTGGATTGACTTGGATGAGATAGCCTTCTAAGGTGGCCACGCAGAGTAAATCATTGGACAAGGCGAATAAACGATCGCGATCTTCCTGTAATGTTTTGCGTTCCGTAATATCTTCATCAATGCCCATTAAGCGAACGGGGTTGCCGTTGGCATCATAGGAGACGCGATAACGACGGCTCAACCACCGAATTTTCGGGGGGTTAACCACCCGATACTCAAAATGGCCTTGTCCATTTTTCAACACATCAGGGTTGTCATACTGAAAGAAATGGCGATCCTGCGGATGCACTTGTGCCAGAAAGGTCTCAAAGGTGCCGTCAAAACGGCTAGAGCTAAACCCCAACATTTCTTCCCAGTAGGCTGAGCCGCTCAACTGCGTGATTTCCAAGGTGGGGGTCAAGAGAATTTCCCAGACCCCAATGTTTGTAGCTTCTACCGTTAAGGCCAATTGTTCCGCCTGTTCTCGGAGTTTGCATTCAGCGTTTTGTTGATGCAGGGCATAGCTAAAAATTTCGCTTAAGCTTTGCGTCAATCGTAGATCCGTGGCATTCCACTCCCGAGGATCTCGGAAATTGACAAGCCCTAACCACCCCAAGGGTCGTCCGTGAATCCTCAGGGGAATATACAAAAACGATCGCAGCCCAAATTCTTCCCAGTGAAGTCGATCGAGGGTGGCGGTTTCCGGCAACGCTTCGGCATCGGGGACGGAGACAATTTCACCTTGCAGCAAACGAATGGTCATCCAGGGGGATTTACGCCGGGGCAAATTTTGAGCTTGAGGCAGGCACCGATCCGCAATGTTTAAACACCACTCATGGGTCATGCTAAACCGTTCGCAGTTGGCAGAGTACTGAAAAATAAAGGTAGAGTCTACTTGACAAAAACAGCCGAGATCTTCCAGCGCCAGATGTATTTCTTCGTCAATGTGATGGAAATCAACCTCAACAAACCGCTTCGCTAAGTCCGTAATCCACTGGTTGGTTTCGACTTCAATGGAGAGTTCCTGATTGGCTTTGATTAAGGCTTGGGTTTGGTCTTGCAGTTGAACCTTTAAAGATTCATTGAGAGATTGACAATCAGTCTCCGCCGTCTCCACTTCCTGCAGGATTTCCGTAAAAAGAATTAGCCCCCCAATTTCCCGAGGAGTTTCGTCGTTGGGGCCATCTACCGTTAAATACCAAGGATGGAGTTCCCAGCGCACCGGCAGGAACGATTCCTCACCTATCGGGAAAGGATCCGCTGCCCCCCGTAAAGTTTCTCCCTGTAAGGCCTTTTCATAGTAGGCTTTCCAGCGATCGTCAATGTGGGGAAAGAGGTCATAGTGCGATCGTCCCATCAAGGGCTGATCGCCGAGGTTGTAATCTTCTCGCCAACGATCGGAAGCGAGCAAGTAGCACATTTGGCGATCGAGCAGTGCAACCGCAGCGGGGGTATGTTTGAGAAAGAGTTTCAGCAGGCTTTCGGATTCTAGGGCTGAAGCGCGGAGGGGACGGTGTTCCCGCTGGGCAAAGGTGGCGGATTGTTCTTCTAACTCCAGTCCTAAGAGGAGTTGCTGCCCTAAGAGACAGAGGCTATCTTGAATGGGAAGGGGTAAGGGATCCCGTCCATCCCCTTCTAGATAAATGACTCCCTTTAAATCAGCAGCGGGTTCTGCCCAAACCGGCACACAACAAAGCGATCGCCCTTGGATCCAGCGGAGGTGAGGATCAACATCAAAATGAATCCGATGGAAGGGAAGTTGGTTCTGCTCCGGATCGATTTCATCTTCATCGTTATCGTCAGACCAGAGAATGGGGGGATTGGCTTCATCAATGCAGGGCCAGTCTACCCCTCGCCTCTGTACCGTGGCTTCACAGAGAATGGATAGGGGTAAAAAGGTGTTTGTTTGTAGGTTAGAACTGCCGAGGGAACATTGTAAATTTAAGTGAAGGTTTGAGCGATCGACCTGAACCCAGTCCCGATTCTGGTGATTTTGAGAGGCCATCAAAACAACCCAAAACAGTCCTCGCCGATGAACGAGCACCATGCCTGCATCGCTGTGAGACTGCTTCAATGCAAGTTTCAGTAATTGACTCGTAAAATCTTCTGATACTGCCATGATAGAAGCGATCGGAATGGCACTCAAATCAACATGGTAACATTCACTATCCTAAGTTTGGGGATCATTGGGGATCAACTTAAGGTGGTACTGCAAACGAACTAGCTGAACGAGGGGTTGTGGCGAGAACGGCCATCCCCTCACTTTACCAACTTAAGGGGGGAAAATGGACGCTTTTCGCCCTGGTTTTCCAGAGAAATTTCGCGCATTATTCGGAAAGCCCTAGGCTGAGCCGATATAATCAGGCAAAGAGAGAATGGGGTTTCATTGAGATAGGGGGATGCCTACTCCGTTCACCTCAGCCTCTCTCCACATTCTGTTCCCTATTCCGGTTCCTCTCTTCTATGACTTGGCGAAATTCTACGAATTGGTTCCCTGATCGGGTCTGTGCTGCCTTAGCCTACCTCCTCCCCTTAACGGAAAGTTTAATGTTTGCCCAGTTTGTCCTGCGGGATTTTCCCTTACTCACTTGGCTGTTGCTGCCCACTCTGCCCCTCAGTATCCTCTATAGCAGCATTCCTTTTGGCGAAATTATTGTTTTCTTTATTTTGATTCTGGGGGTTGTGCGCAATCCATCCATTTCTCGCTTCATTCGTTTTAATGTAATGCAAGCTATTTTGCTGGATATTGTGCTTTTTCTGGTTTCCCTGGCACTCAACTTGGTCTTCAAACCGATCTTAGTGGGCATTGCCCAAGAGATTGTTTTTAGCACTATTTTCCTGGGTATTTTGGGGGCTACCGTCTATGGTATGGTGCAGTGTCTTTCCGGTATTTATCCCGATAAAATCCCCGGCGTTTCTGAAGCTGCCAATGCTCAGGTGCCCTTTTAGGTTGAGAGGCTTTCCAGTGAAAGCGAAAACATTGCAGGGGAGAGTGGGCGGAGTGCGGCACTCTTCCGCCTTAAGTTGCTAGCCGTTTGAGACTAAGTTGTCATTTTGAAAGCAGTCGTTTTACTTTCTGGTGGTTTAGATTCCGCAACAGCAGCGGCCCAGGCCCAGGCGGATGGCTATGAGGTTATGGCCCTCTCTTTTGACTATGGGCAACGGCATCAGCGGGAATTAGAGTCCGCCAAAACGATCGCGGCCCACTTGGGAATTCAGCAGCACTTTATTTTGACGGTGAACCTGGGGCAATGGGGGGGATCAGCCCTAACGGATCCGGCCCAGGCTATCCCTGAAGAGGGGGTTGATCCTCAGATTATTCCGATTACCTATGTTCCTGGCCGCAATACCGTATTTATTGCCTTGGCCCTCTCTCTGGCGGAAGCCCAGGGAGCAGAAGCCATTTATCTGGGGATTAATGCCGTGGACTATTCCGGCTATCCCGATTGTCGTCCAGAGTATTTAGCGGCGTTCCAAACCTTAGCCAATCTCTCTTCTAAAGTTGGCTTGGAAGGCCATGCTCCCCGCCTTGTAGCTCCCCTCATTTCTGATTCTAAGGTTGCCATTGTGCAACGGGCGTTGGCCTTTGGGGTTCCCATTGCAGAAACCTGGTCTTGTTATCAGGGCGGGGAACAGCCCTGCGGCGTTTGTGATTCCTGTCGTATCCGCGATCGAGCGTTGCAGGAAGCTGGGCTTGAGAGCAGCAGGATGATTGAGAATTCGCTGGAGTGACCGGATCGATTTGTCCGGTTTATCACCTCAGGATGCGATCGGCTGCCAGATGCGAATTGCCTTCAGAACTTGCAGCAGTTGGGTTGCGAGATCGTCTCCAAATAAGTTCAGCGGCGGCATAAACTGATAGGTTGCGGGCGAGCCCTGTTGCAGATAGAAAAACTGATAGGTTTCTCCATTGGTGACTAAACCCCATACCGCTGGCTGGTGTTCCAAGCTGCTGTAGGCATAAGTCAACATCTGGGCTACGCCTGCCGAACTGGAGGCTTCGCTATTTTTACTTTCCACCACCAGAACCCACAATGGAGTCACCGACGCTTCCGATCGCTCTCGATGGACTGCAATCAGGTCAAAACGTCCAGTGATATAAGTATCGCCATCTTCAATGTAGAAGCGATCGATATTCTCTTCAATCTCTAAGCGAATAGGCGCTTGATTAAATCCAGCTAAGCGCAAGAGAGGCGCTACCGACAGAAACCGTACTTGTCCTTCAGAAATTTTGCTATCCTGCCAATAGAAAAGAAACTCTTGTTGGATTTGCTGTAATTCCTGTCGTTCTTCTTCCGTCAGGGGGTCTAGGGTGAGGAGGGATGAGAAAGAGCCATTCAAACGTAAATCTAGTCCTAATAGACGATGAACGTCACCACGAGTTAACTTTCTTGCATTTAGAACAACCATAGCTTGAAACTCCAATGAGCCAATGAAATGATATTACTGTAGATGGCTTTCCGCCTTAAGTTGGTAGCCAGGAATAATCAGGGGTTAATCTGGCGATAGTAAAAGAGTTGGTGATCGGGCAGAAGCTCGGGGTGAATAATTTTAATGAGATCGGCAAGAACAATTTGAGGATTGATAATGCCACTTTCCCAATAATCGTTCCCGCCATCGGGATTGAGTTGAGCATCATTATTAAACAGTTTTCCCGTTTGCCAAGCTTTAAATTTGCCATAGCGATCGTCTTCTTGGATGACATCGGCTAAGGTTTGCCACTGGGTATTGGTATTAATCCATAACTCGGCTTGGGAACCTTTGAGAAATACCGCCTCAAAATCGAGGGGAATATTACCCGTTGTGGTATCTTCTGACCAGAGATAGGTGCCCCCAGCATCTTGGATAAATTGAGCAATGAAACTTTGACCACCCGCCACATACCAGGTTCCATTTAAGTTAAAACCCGTTAAAACCGTGGGTCGTTGTTGCAAATCTTGATTTGAATTTTGATTTAAAGCTTGGGTCAGTGATTGTAATTCCGTATACTCCTGAACGATCGTTTCAAAGACTTGATTAGCCTCTTTTTCTGCATTAAGAAATGCGGCAATAAACTTAATCCACTCCGCTTGAGCCAGGGGGTCGGGTTCTAAATATTCCGCAATAACAGCGGTCGTTAAGCCTAGATCTTGGAGCCGTTGCACGCTACTGGTTTCTACATTAGCAATGCCAAAAGTGGTTACTAAATCCGGCTGTAAACTGACAATACGCTCAAAGTTTAACTCTGTGCCATTCCCAACGCTAGCCACTTCATCCCGATCGTATTTTTCCCGAATCACAGAGTTACTAGTCTCTTGAATATTACGAATCCCGATCACCTTATCCAACGCCTTCAGTCGATCGAAAAAGGGAAGATGAGTCGTGGAGAGTACTAATACTTTTTGTACCGGAATGGTCACCACTTGAGCTTGCTCAAAGCCTGGGGGAATAGGGGTTCCACATTGGACAAGCAGATACTGAAAAGCTTGATCTGAATTGACCCAAGGGCGGGACACCGTTACCACTTTATAATGATCAAAATATTCAATGTTAAACCCCTGGGCATGGGTCAGTTGAACCCGATCTGCTGGTGCCAAGCTTGCTGCCGGATCTGGGGTTTGGCAAGCCTTCGCCATTTGAGGAGTTGTATTCCTATTTTGAGACGGTAGTCGCTGACAGGAAACGATCGTCATACAGCCTAACAAAGCGATCGTTTTGAGTAAAGACCAGGGTTTTACACACATTGTCTTATGGATCCTAAAGGGATGTGGCGTTCGCCCGAAGGGTACACCCCCAGGGGCTACAGCAGTCTCATTTCACAACTGACTGAGGACTGCTGTAGTATGATTGTAAAATCGTTTTCAGGCAAGTTCTACAATCTTTTAACTCATGTCCATACAACATCTTAATCGCAAAGGACAGACCTTCTATCTTCATCAAGGACAAACCAAGACCGGTAAGCCTAAATATTTCTTCTCTCAAAAAGAGAACGGAAATTTAGTAGATGAGATACCAGAGGGCTACGAGATTTATGAAAATCCGAATGCTCAAGTTTTTTTACGAAAAATACCTCCTAAAATCATTACCGATCAAGAGTTGAGTATCGTTGAAAAAGGAATGAAGAAGTTTTCCAGCTTAAAATACTATAAGATCGATGTCAAAAAGAATATTATTGTGGTCTATGGGGCGGATCAAGCTACGGATGGTTTGATGGCAACCTTGCCTATTTCATATGTAGAGGGGTATTTTTCCTATTCCCCCTTGATGCAGTTTGTTTTGGTCGATCCCGAGAAGCGAGACTTTATAACCAGGCGATATTGTTTTCTCGGATCCGTTGATGATTGGATTAATATAGGTCAGACCAATCAACTCCAAAATCTAGTGCGGGAATACGTGAAGCATTTAGGCCAGGAGTCCTATTATTCCCTCCATGGATGGTAACTGTTAACAGGGTGGTTTGACAGGACAGTTACTGCTTAAACTTTTCTGCTGATAGTGGCCATTAAAATTCGATACAATACCCTCGGTTTCTTTCTTGGATTCTTCCCTTGCCATGACCATACTTATTCCTGTCCCCCTTCCCCACACCCCCTACACCGTAGCGATCGAAGCGGGGGGAATCGATCGTTTAGGGGATTGGCTAACGGGAGATCAGATCCGCACCCCTTTGGGTAAAAAAGCATTAGTAGTGTCCAGCACTCCCATTTTTCGCCACTATGGCGATCGGGTGATCAGTAGCTTAACTAAGGCAGGGTTTAGTGTTGCCCATCACCTCATTGCCCCCGGAGAACGCTACAAAACCCTCAGTTCGGTACAGCGGATTTTGGACAGTGCGGCTCAATATCAACTGGAGCGATCGTCGGTGATGGTGGCCCTGGGTGGCGGGGTGATTGGCGATATGACCGGTTTTGCCGCCGCCTGTTGGTTACGGGGAATTGCCGTTGTCCAGGTTCCCACCTCCCTGCTGGCCATGGTGGACGCTTCCATTGGCGGAAAAACGGGGGTGAATCATGCCCAGGGTAAAAATCTGATTGGAGCGTTCCATCAACCTCGCTTTGTGCTCATCGATCCGGAGGTGCTGAAAACCCTGCCTACCCGGGAATTTCGGGCCGGGATGGCGGAGGTCATTAAATACGGCATTATCTGGGATGCGGATTTGTTCAGCCAGATGGAAGCGGCGAAGCGGTTAGATGAGTATCGCCTGGTTAAAGGGGAACTACTGGAAACCCTCCTAGAACGATCGTGCCAGGCCAAAGCCGCAGTGGTGAGCCAAGACGAAAAAGAGGCTGGATTGCGGGCTATCCTCAACTATGGCCACACCCTGGGCCACGGCATTGAAACCGTGATGAACTATCGCGGCGTGAACCATGGCGAAGGGGTTGCCCTGGGGATGATTGGCGCGGGACAAATTGCTCTGGCGTTGGGCAAGTGGGAAGCCTCTGCCGTGACCCGTCAACAGGCCGTGATTGCTAAAGCCAAATTACCGACCCAATTACCGGAAACGATCGATCGAGAAGCCGTCATTCAAGCCCTGCAGTGGGATAAAAAAGTTAAAGATGGGCAAGTGCGCTTTATTTTACCTACGGCGATCGGTCAAGTGGAACTCTGTCCCCAAGTGCCAGAAGACTTAATTCGATCGGTTTTGCAGGAATTGTAATGATTCTTAATGCTGGTTATGCGGTAATCATCAGGCTCAGGGCGTAATCTCGTAATAGGGGTCTTGGGACTCCTGACGGCTGATACTTATTCCGACAAATCCTATGGACTCTTCCCTGCCTCGCGTTTCTTTGGTTGTTGTTAACCACAACCAAGGACAATTTCTGTCGGCATCGCTGCAAAGTATTCTGCGGCAAACCTATCAAAATCTCGAGATTGTATTTTGGGATGATGGGTCAAGGGATGAGTCTTTAGCTATTGCACGATCGCTAGCAGCAAAAGATTCACGATTACGGGTGATTTCTGCGCCACACCAAGGGCTAGGACGATCGCGCCTCCAAGCCTTAGCGAAGACCACAGGAGCCTATTTAGGGTATGTGGACGCAGATGATGTGCTGGCACCCTCTGCGGTGGCGGAAACCGTCACGGTGTTAACGGAGCACCCTGAGTGTGGCTGGGTTTATACAGATTATCGGGAAATGACGGCGAAGGGGCAGGTCTTGGGTTTGGGGCATCGGTGTCAGATTCCCTACTCACCCCAGGGCTTACTCCTCAACTTCATGACCTTTCACTTTCGCTTAATCAGACGATCGCTTTATCGCCAAGTACAAGCCCAAATTCAGCAGGAGGAATACACGCTCTATTCTGTTGATGATTATGACCTCTGTTTGCGACTGTCGGAACTTTCTCCCGCCTATCACCTTGCGAAACCCCTTTATTATTACCGTCTTCACGCCCACAGCCTCAGCAATGCCCGGCGATCGCTTCAAATTGAGGAATCGGCTCAAGTCGTAGAGCAGGCCCTCATGCGTCGAGGCTTAGACGATCGCTATCAACTCTCCGTTGATCTCGAAACTGGTGCAGTAGTGCTACTGCCCAAACTCAGTTATGCCCGACAGTTAGTTACCCAATTGGGCGCGATCGCTGCTTCTATTCCCGTTGCGATCGCCCTCAGTCTCGGGAGTTTACTGCCCTTAAATAACAGCGCAGAGGCTCAATCCATCACCGCCGCACCAGACGGCACTGGCACCCAGATTAACGAGCAGAGTGGCCAGTACGATATTACCGGCGGCACCCAAGCAGGGCAAAACCTGTTCCATAGTTTTGGGGATTTTGGCTTAAATACTGGAGAAAGCGCCAACTTTATTTCTCCCACTGCGGACATTAGTAACATTCTAGGACGCATCACCGGGGGCAATCCCTCCTTCATTAACGGACTGATTGAAGTGACGGGAGCGGGCAGTCCTAACCTCTTTTTAATGAACCCGGCGGGCATGGTGTTTGGTAGTGATGCCAGTTTGAACCTACCCGGTAGTTTTACCGCCACTAGTGCCACCAGCATTGGCTTTGAGGGGGGCACTTTTAATGCCTTTGGTGCCAATACCTACAATCTCTTAGTGGGGGCTCCTAACCAGTTTAACTTTGCCACGCTTCAGTCCGATCTGGCAGATACGGATGTGGGAGGGATTTTCAACTGGGGTAATCTCTCCGTTCAGCCCGGACAAACCCTATCCTTGTTTGGACGATCGCTATTTAATGCAGGAACCCTTTCCGCACCGTCAGGAACCGTAAATGCCGTCGTAGTGCCCCAGGGAGAACGCTTACAAATCACGCAACCGGGGATGGTCTTGAGTTTAGAACTCGCGCCCGAGGATAGGTTTATTGTTCCCGTAGAGCAGTTAAAAGCGATCGATTTACCCCTCTTACTCACCGAAGGACAAACTCAACACGCCTCTGTCTTAGTGCAAGAGCCCGATGGGACTTACCGCATTACCCGTGAAACGTTAGTGAATACCGGTTCACTCCTGGCTACAGGTGACGGTACTGTTTTAGCGCAAGCGCCCCAAATTAGTCTATCCGGTGATGTTTCCGTAGCGGGCACGCCCCTAGATCCGGGTGGACGGATTTTTATCTTAGGGGATCAGATCGCATTAGATAATGCTCAGGTAGACGCTTCTGGAAGCACTGGCGGACAAATTCGCATTGGGGGAGATTACCAAGGTCAAGGAACGCTACCCACTGCCACCACCACCACGATCGCTGCCACCACTCACTTAACGGCGGATGGGGCAGGGGGAAATGGGGGAGACATCGTAGTGTGGTCTGATGACACCACAACTTTTCAGGGCACAGCCTCCTCTCTGGGTGGTTTCATTGAAATCTCTGGTAAAGAGCAACTCAATCTGGGTAGTAACTGGTTTAGCCGTATAAATCTGGGGGGAACGGGGCAGCTACTCCTTGATCCCACTGATGTAACGATTAGTTCTGGTAGCACAGGTTCCCTTCCCTATACTGGAGATAGTACGACATCTGTCAGTGTGATCTTTGCTGATGATATTGCTAGCTTTTTAAACGATGGCGTTAACGGTGGAAATTTAACCATTACAACCTCGTTTGGTGCAGCCGGGCCTGCGGGTGACATCAATATGGACTCCGGTATCACCATTAGCTGGGCTTCTGCTAATACTTTAACCCTCAATGCAGATAATGATGTCAATTTATCTTTAGGGGGAGGAATTGCTACAACAGGCAGTGGCAGTTTTGTTGTTAATGCGGGAAATAATATCAATACTGCTAGTACATCCATTACCAGTACGGGGACTGGCAATATTGAGTTAACCGCTGGACGGAGTATTTATATTTATAATTCTAGTATTAGTACTGCTGGGAGTGGTACAGGAAACATCACGCTATCAGCGAATACAGCAGCAACAGCGACTGGGGATTTTAATGGAATCAACTTTTCTGGTGCTAGCAACATTCGTTCTAACACTGGCTATATTACACTCAAAGGCGTGGGTGGCGAAGGCGGTGCGTCATCAAGCAATCATGGGGTTTACCTCAACGCAGGTAGCGATATTACCTCTAACAGTGGTGAGATCACCATTACTGGGACAGCCCACCCTGGTAGTTCATCCACTGATAGCTATAGCAATGCGGGTATTGTAGTTTCAGGTTCTGTTGACACTGGAGGTAGCGGGAATATTACCCTGACAGGTTTTGGTGGTTCTAGTAGCTATCTCGGGTTCGGGGATAACAATGAAGGGGTTCGGATTACCGGATCGGGTCGGGTCGCTCTACTAAATAATATTGTCACCGATCCCGATCAAATAGCCACCGGCACCATTTCAATTATAGGAACAGGTGGTGGTGGTTCTTTCGGCAGTAACAACCGAGGGATCAACACGGGGGGAACAATTCAAGCCCAAGGCAATGGCAGTATTAGCTTAAATGGGACTGGGGCAGGAGGATCTTCAAATAATGATGGGGTGCAAAACTACGGCACGATCGAAGCTCAGGGTTCCGGGAGCATCACTATTACCGGTACAGGCAGTACCACCAGTACCAGTTCTGACAATGATGGGATTCAAACCGTAGGGGGTAGTATTACTACCAGCACCGGCACGATCGCCCTGACCGGCACAGGCGGATCGGGTACAGACTACAACCGTGGTGTTAACCTGTCAGGAACCGTGAGTGCGGGAAATAGTATTACCATTACCGGTAACGGCGCTCCTGACACGACCGGAACTTTTAATGAGGGGGTGTTAATTAACTACGGTGATGTGACTTCTAGTGCAGGCACACTAACCATTACTGGTACGGCGGGTACAGGCTATGGCTATGGCTATGGCTATGGCTCTACCCACAACACTGGGGTGGTGGTGGGGCAATATGGCACCATTAGTTCTAGTGGTACGGGTATTAAGATTACGGGTTATGGAACTATCTATGCCAATGCTACTACCTATAATCATGGGGTAGACATTCAAGGAACAGTAGAAGCTACCAATACTGCTAATGTAGACATCACAGGGTTTGGTGGTAAGGGTACTGACTCTAACCAAGGTGTTTCCACTTATTCCACCAGTAATATCTCTGCGGTAGATGGTGACATCACGATCGCAGGAACAGCGAATACAGCAACTACTGGACAAAACAACAGTGGGATTAGTATTGGAGGAACGATCGCTACAAGTGATGGTGCGGTCAGCTTGACTGGTACTGGCGGAGGAGGTACTGATCAGAATGAGGGTGTTAAGATCTTAGTGGTTGACTTAGGAGATGGATATACTGGCGATAGTATTTCCACTGTAAATGGAGCGATTACAATCACAGGAACTGCTAGTAATGGCACTACAGGGCAGTTTAACCGAGGGGTTAGTACGCTAGGAACGATCGCTTCTACGGGTACAAGTGCGGTTAGTCTTACAGGTACGGGGGGGGCTGGAACTAATAATAATGATGGGGCTTATATTAAGGGAAATATCAGTACTAATGGACAGATTACGATCGAAGGGACAGGGAGTTCTTTAACCAGCGGCAATGCTAATACCGGAATTAGAGTCTTAGGAACGATCGCTTCTACGGCTGCGGGCGCTAATGTTCCTTCCATTAGTCTAACTGGAACTGGCGGCAGTGGAACCTATGGCAATACTGGAATTGTAATTAATAATTCAGTTACTTCAGTAGATAGCAACATCAATATTACAGGATTCGGTAATACCGCCTCTAGTGAAGGTTATAATAGAGGGGTTTATGCCCTAGGAACGATCGGATCCACTCAATCTGGAAATATCACAATTACGGGAACGGGTGGATCTGGCACCAATCGTAATGTTGGAGTCGAGATTAATGCTTTCAGTAATATTACTTCAGTGTTAGGAACTGTAACGATCAGTGGTCAAGGTGGTTCAGGTACTACTGATGTTAATACAGGCATTTTAAGTGCGGGTAATATTACTGGGGGAGCAGTTAACCTAAGTGGAGCAGGAGGCGTAGGAACATCCTCTAATCATGGAGTGTTTGCACTGCCAAATCGTTCCATTACTGCAACAGGAAATCTTTCTATAATTGGGATAGGAGGTTCTGGGACGAATTTCAACCGAGGTGCCTATTTAGAATCTGACCTAACCACCACAAATGGCAATATTACCATTACGGGCACTCAAGGTTCTGGTAGCGATAGTGAGGCCATCGCCCTTAGGGTTAATTCTGTGACTTTAAATGGAAGTGGGAATCTAACGCTCAGCGGTAATACGGTTCATTTATCTGCTGGTACTATTTTCACTGGAAATGGTGGAGATCTCAGTATTGCACCCAGCACTCCAAGCCAAGCATTAAGTTTAATTTTTGGTGATCTCGTTACCGATCCCTTCTCTAGCGGTGGTTTTAATAGCATTACAATCGGAGATTTGAATAGTTTAGGTTCCGTTAGTATTACAGGAACAACGGGTTTGAATTTTGCTGATCCGCTAACGATCGCTTCTAAAGATCCCAATACTGATTTTATTTTAAATAATTATTTGCGTGGTACAACAAATGATGCTTCTATCACGATCGAAGGATCGGGAAACACCACAACCCTAAACGCTGATATTACTACTACTGGTACACCGATATACATTAACGATAGTGTTATTTTGGGTGCTGATATTAAGCTAGATACAACTGTAGGTGGGGGCGGAGGAAATATTACGATTACAGGCCCCATTACGGGTAGTACTCAAAAACTCGACATAAGATCGGGTACCGGATCTGTCAACCTACCAAGTTCCATCACGATCGCGGGAGGTAATTTAACGGTAGATGGTCTGGTTACTCTTAATCAAAACAGTATCTTTAGCGCAGGCACAGGAACGATCGATTTCCGGCGTACCCTGGATACTGGTGGCTTTGACTTAACCCTGAGAGGGAATGAAATTGATTTTAGTAATGGTGCCGCTAGTGTGGTTGGGAACTTATCTGGAAGTACGGGGGGAAATTTATTGTTAGAGCCCGGACAACCGGATTGGAATATTGATTTAGCTGGCGTTATTATTAATGGGTCATTAAATCTCACGAGTACAGACTTAAATGCCTTAGCAGATGGGTTTAACAGTATTACGATCGGAAATAATACCAGTGGTAATATTCGGATCAGTGGAGATGTCATATTCCAAGATCCCACAACCCTAATTTCTGGTGCAAACATTGATACAAATCCTTACAGTTCCATTAATCTCCAAGGAACGAGTAATCTCACTTTCTCTAGCCTAGGCTCCATCACATTTGGCTCTGGATTTGGTTATGGAGCGGGTGTCAACATTGCAAGTGCAGATGGCACCCCCTTAAATACCAATCTTTATAGTGACAGTAATGGGGATGGGGGTGCAGTGACCCTTTATTATTCGTCCTTGAATACCAATGGGGGCAACATTACCATCAGTGGCGGACTGGATCCTATTACTGGTTATGCCCAAGGGGTTGTCGGTACACCCACAGGTGTGACGATCAATACAAGTGCCTTGAATGCGGGGACTGGACAGGTGACTTTACGGGGACAATCTCAACCCGTTGCCGGGACACTGATTCATGGGGTCTATCTCCGCAATAGCTCTCAGGTTAATGGTCAAAATATTACGATTACAGGTACCAGTAGCGGTACTACGGATTCTGATGGGGTGCTGGTGAGTGGTGGTAGCCAAATTGCTGCCCTGGGAGATTTAACCCTGACGGGAACGGGAACGACGGGGGTTAAATTCTTGAATTCCGGTGTAGTGCAAGCCGCCAATAACGCAAGCTTGATCGGCACCAGTACCACGGGACAGAGTGGAATCTTAGTGGATAATTCCAGCATTGCAGTAGGGGGCAATTTAACCCTCACTGCGGATCAAGTGAGCTTGCTCGGCAGTGGTACGAGCTTTACGGGAGCAGGGGGGAATTTGAATGTTCTAGCGGCCTTGGATACCAATAACCTGACGTTAGTGTTTGATGGGCTGGGTCAACCCTTTGCCACAGGAGGGTTTAGCGCAGTTGACTTCGGACGATCGACCAGCCAAGGAACCGTTAACCTGAGTGGTACCTCCAGTTTAACGATCGCTGATCCCTTTACCCTCTGGTCACCCCAAGCGGATCTAGCCCTGAACACCGCACTAATCGGGACAGATGACGCATCTTTGACGATTCAAGGCTCCGGCAATACCACAACCCTCAGTGCCAACCTGATCACCGACAGTGGAGAGATTTACTTCAATGACAGTATCATTCTAGGAACAGACGTTATTCTGGATACCACTAACACCGGATCAGGGGCTAATATTACCATTACCGGAACGATCGATGGCACAACGCCAGGGGCAGAGCAACTTACTCTTAACGCAGGCACTAGTGGTACGGTTCAACTGGGGGGAGCGATCGGTGATACGGTACCCCTCGCTGGATTTGTCGTTACGGGTTCAGGGTTCAGTCTGGGAAGCAATATCACCACTCTAAATACCAGCGGAACGATCGTTCCCACAATAGGTTTTAACGCTCCCACGACCATCACTGCCCCCATTACCATCACGGCCCAACAGGGACGCTTTGTGACGAATAACGCTCTCAACCTGGGGAGCAATGACATCACCTTCCTTGTGGATGGTCTTCGCTTTTTAGGAGGAGATAGTTCTGTAACTGGGACTGGAACGCTTAACCTGCAGCCATTTTCCTCCAATCTCACGATTACCTTGAGAGCCTTAGACAACGACAGCGAAGTGTCCTTATCTGGTCAAAGTATTGCCGCCCTAGCCGATGGGTTTACCCAGATTAATCTAGGGGATTCGCTCAGCGGTTCCAATAACTTCTTCATCGAAAGTGGTTTAGTCCTACGGGATCCCTTTGTACTCCAGGGACAGCCTGCAGCAAAAGGTGGTTACTTGATCGGTACTGGGCCGGGGGATGTAACCTTTACCTTGACGGGACAAAATGCAGGGTTCCTCACTGGCGGGCTAACCTTTGAAACTAACGGCAGTTTGTCCTTCTTGAATGCCACAGGCATTGCGGCGGGAGCAGGAACCGATACCCTTGTGGTGAATACGGGACAGAACGAGACGATCGCGCTGGCGGACTCTACGGCACTCCCTGTACTGGGTAGTGTTGCGGGGCTTAACTTTGCCGGCATAGAAGTGTTGGATCTTCAGGGAACGGCTGATCAGCTTGTGGGCACTGCGGCAGCGGATACGATCGTGATTAATGGGCCTGATGCGGGTCTGATTAACGGTAGCCTGAGTTTTTCAGGGATTGAAAGCATCACCACCGGAGATGGGGATGATACCCTCAGGGTAGTCTCAGGCGGTAGTCTCAGCGGTCTGTTAGATGGCGGTATAGGAACGGATATCCTAGATTTCTCCAGCCAAACTGGGAATTTAACCGTGGATATAGCCCAAATTGGGGCGATCTCCATTGAAACGATCGTGGGGAATGCAACCACCGGCATTACCAGTACCCTCAAAGGGTTAGAAGCGCCAGGGACACCCCTCACCTGGATACTCAACAGTGATCAAACGGGTCAGGTCTCTGGCAGTGGCCTCGCCTTTACCTTTGGTGGCTTTAATGCACTCCTAGGGGGCAGTGCTGACGATCAATTTATTCTAGGTGATGGGGTCAATCTAGCCTGGGCTGTCGATGGGGGTGCAGGACTAGATACCCTAGACTACAGCGCCTTTACGGCCCCCGTGGCGATCGATCTACAAAACTCGACGGCAACGGGTCTAGCCAGTATCAGTAACCTGGATAACCTCATAGGGGGATCTACAGTTCAAGACGTTTTGACAACGCTGGACACAGCGGATACGATTGTCCTCAGCGGGACGGATACTGGCACGATTAATAGCGCCATCACATTCAACAGTTTTGAGGTTCTCAACCTTGGGGCTGGCGATGATACCTTTACCCTCAATGGTGGCACCTTATCAGGGACGGTTGGGGGCGTTAGCATCGATGGTGGTTTTGGTATTGATACCTTTACGGGAGACAATGTAGCCAATACCTTTGCAGTTACGGGAACTAACAGTGGTTCCGCTACAGGTATTAATGGCTTTAGCAATATCGAGAACCTCGTGGGTGGTACTGCTAGTGACACGGTTACCATCACCACGGGGCAAAGCGAAACCCTCACCCTTACTGGAGCCACCACCTTTAATGCCGTTGGCATCAACTTCAGCAACATGGAGCGGGTTGAAGCCCAAGGCGTAAATGACCTCCTACTTGGAACACCCGGAGATGACTCCGTTGTGATCAATGGGCTGGATGAAGTGTTAGTTTCAGGGGTTTTACAAGCCACCGGAATCGAAAACCTCAACATGGCTCAAGGTAGCGACACCTTAGGACTGTTAGTTGGGGCAGATATTTCCGGAGATTGGAGTGGAGGCGATGGTATCGATCGTCTCGATCTCTCTATTCAACCGGGTGATGTAGTGGTAAATCTCAATCAATTAGCCAGCTTTGGCATTGAAACCATTATCGGTAAAGCTAGTAGCACCGGAACGGATGTCAGTACTATTCAAGGATTTGACAGCCCAGGCAGTCTAGTGACTTGGCTGATTAATCCCGACTTCTCCGGACAAATTTTCGATACCACCACCGGAACAACCTACAATTTTATTGGTTTCAATCAATTCCTCGGGGGGAGTGCCGACGATCGCTTTACCCTGACGGAAGGTCTGCCCCTAGCAAGTCTCTTGGACGGCGGCTTAGGAGTCGATCGCTTAGACTACAGTGGATTCAGTAGTCCCATTACCGTGAATCTAGAAACCAATACCGCGACAGGACTCACCGGTTTCCAAAATATCGAAGGAGTCACGGGGTCTAGTAGTCCTGATGATGTTCTGGTGGGGCTCAACTCCGGTAACCGTTTTGTACTGACGGCAGCGAATCAGGGTACGGTCAATGAAACCTTCAGTTTTGCAGATTTTGAAAGCCTCCAGGGCGGTACAGGGGACGAAATTGTCAGTTTCCAACCTGGCGCACAGTTAAGCGGCAATATTGAAGGTGGGGAGGGAACCTTAACTTTGGAGGGCGATCGACTGGATTGGAATGGCTTCGTTTCCGGTACAGGGCAGCTTAATCTTCAACCCCTGAGCAGCGATCGTCCCATCTATTTGGGTGAGAATACCGGCAGTGTCACCACCCTGGAACTGTCTGCAGCGGCTCTCAGTTCCCTCCAGGGCTTCAGTGGTATTACCGTCGGCTTACCGCAAGGCAATGGACTGCTCAGTGGAACGGGCGCTTTAACGGTGAGCAGTCCTCTGACACTGCAAAGCCTGGGAAGCGGCGGAGCGATCGATCTCTCTGGGGCAACCCTCACGACACCCGGAACTTCGGTAACACTACTGGCGAACCAATCCATTCAAACCAACCAAATCACCACAAATGGAGGGGCTTTAACCCTCATCAGTAACGAAGGGAGTATCACCAGTACGGGAACCTTACAAACTAGTGGCAGTGAAGTGGGTGGTGATCTCACCCTGATCGCGCCAGGGGCTATCACCACGGGCGATCTCAATACCAGTGCCAATACGGGGGGGAATCTACAGGTACAGTCCCAAAGCTCGATTACCACTGGAGCTATTACCACCCGAGGCTTAAACGGCAGTGGCGGCAACGTCCTTCTCGATCCGCCAGGGGATGTTCAAGTCACCTACATTGATGCGCGTGGCACAACCCAAGGCGGTAATGTCAGCATTACCACGGGTAGCCTTTTCCGGGCAACGGGTCTAATTCCTGATACCCTCGACAGTATTTCCACCGCTGGATCTCTGACGGGATCCGCCACAGGGGGATCTATTACCATTAACCACAATGGGGCTAGTCTAGGTGAATTTTTCATAGTCGGCCTTGGAACGCCGAATAATGGCACGGTAGGCGGAATTTCCAGTGGTAACCTCCGGGTGCCATCAGGACAGTATGGCCAAACCTTTGCGATCACGCTGGATGGATCCTTTAACAGCCTCATCGGGTTAGATGAACGTCCCAATATTAATCTCATTGTGGAGGGAACATTGATTCCAACAACCCTCTTTGAGGAGGAAGGCGGCTGCCCACCGGACTGCACTTCAGATGGAACGCCCCCCATTGATGTCAATACGATCGTGCCGACGATTACGAGTGTGACCGAACTCTCGATAGAGGAAATCGAAACCGAATTTACCGATGAAGTAGCAGAGTATAACGGGGTCGATCGCCCCCAACCTCGATCGCTTCCCCAAATTCAAGGCGATCTCAAGGCCGTAGAAGATGCGACGGGAGTGAAACCCGCGATTATCTACGTCCTCTTTACTCCCACTACGGTGAATAGTGAGGACGAAGCCTCTTCAACCCCTGAAAAAGTCATTGCTAAAGCTGCTCCTGTTCAACCGAACCCTGTGCCTGAAGTGCTCTGGGAATTTTCGGATAGTGCCAGTCCCCTTAACCTTGCCCAGGCACAACTCCCCAGTGGGATCGATCGCCAAACTCTGCCTAGTGATGAGCTGGAATTGATTTTGGTGACTTCCCAAGGCATACCCACTCGCATTCGGGTCGCAGGAGCCAACCGCTCACGGGTAGAGCAGGCTGCCGCCTTGCTACGGCAAGAGATTTCTGACCCTGGACGGACGACTAGTTCCCGTTACTTGCAACCCTCTCGTCTCCTCTACAACTGGATTATTCGTCCCCTAGAAACCAACCTAGAGGAGAATGAAATCGATAACTTAGTGTTTGTGATGGAGTCGGGTTTGCGCAGCATGCCCGTTGCCGCCCTGCACGATGGCGAACAATTCCTCATTGAAAAATACAGTGCAGGGTTAATGCCGAGCCTGTCTCTCACCGATACCCGCTACCGGGATATTCGTCAGGTGCGGTTATTAGGCATGGGGGCCTCTCAGTTTGAGGATCAAAGTGATTTGCCCACGGTTCCCCTAGAATTGTCCACGATCGCTGGAGAAATTTGGGGCAATGGAGAGTACTACCTCAACGAAGACTTTACCATCGATAATCTCCGCCGTCGCAGCGAAAACTTTGGCATCATTCACTTAGCAACCCACGCCGATTTCCTGCCAGGGAGTGTCGATAACTCTTACATTGCCTTTGCCCGAGAACGGCTGGGCATTAATGGCCTCCGTGAGTTTGGGTGGCAGGGCACAGATCCAGAGACGGATCCGGCAGTGGAACTGTTGACCTTAAGTGCCTGTAAAACAGCAGTTGGCAGTGAAGATGCTGAACTGGGCTTCGCGGGGTTAGCCGTACAGGCCGGGGTTAAAAGTGCCTTAGCCAGTTTGTGGTATGTCAGTGATGCGGCCACCACAGGCTTAATGACCAAGTTCTACGAAATCCTCGCAGATCCCCAAGCTGCTCCTATTAAAGCAGAAGCCCTCCGTCAAGCCCAATTGTCCTTTGCTAGAGGGGAGATTTCCGTGGAAGGTACGGAACTACGGGGTCTGGGGGTGGGGGGTGTTCGAGGATCCAGCATTGCTTTACCCCAGGATAGTGTACAACTCCTCAACGATCGGGAATTGTCCCATCCCTATTACTGGGCATCCTTCACCCTCGTGGGGAGTCCCTGGTAATTTTCCTAGGACTTCTGATTCTGGGTAATGAGCTCCACTAGACCATCCACAAAACGATCGCTCTCTAGGGGGAACGATCGTTTTGCCCTGGAGCATTTCTTGCACAATCACAAAATGAAC
>JBMTZC010000001.1:0-42399 GCA_049455215.1 Prochlorotrichaceae cyanobacterium | reverse complement strand
CTGTGTGCAGCGAGACTATCTTATTCACCTGTCCGAAATCTGGGGAGTATTATATGCTACCAGTAAGATGAACCTATGCTTCGTCAGGCTAATGCTGAAGCGCCTTGCAGCTTTTCCCTGAGATGTCAAATAGGCTCTATAACGGTCGCGGTAACGGTAACGGGTAAAAACGATCGCCCGATTGTAGATGATATTTCTGTCGTAGCGATCGAAGATGGGGATGCTATCACCAGCAGCTTTATTGTTAGCGATGTAGACACCACCGATACCCACACCTTCCAGATTTTGACGGCTCCCAGCGGGCACTGGTCAGTTAAACCTTGACTCTGCCTCTTCATTTTACCTCTCACCCCCTAACTGACCAGTGCCTTTGTCCTCAGAACGACCCTGAGTATAGCAATGAGGACTGGGTTAATTGTCCAAAATATGCGTGACACTAGCAGCCTTGCGACATCAAGGTTACCGAGCCCGCTCCAGCAAACATAACTAAGGGGCTGAAACGACTGTCTTATAAACACTTCAGCGCTAAATGATGACAGCCCCTAGCGATCGAAAATAAGATTGCCAGCGTATTAACGCGGATACTGTTTCATCAGTCGCTGCACTTCCTCAGCATGGTAAGAACTGCGGGTCAGTGGAGAAGCCACCACTTGCAAAAAGCCGATCGCTTCACCATAGGTTCGTAAATGCTCAAACTCATCAGGGGGAACAAATCGCTGCACTGCTAGATGTTTCGGACTGGGTTGCAAATATTGGCCGATCGTAATCAAGTCGCAGGATACTTTCCGCAAATCAGCCATGACCGTCTCCACTTCGGCGAGAGATTCCCCTAAGCCCAGCATAATCCCGGCTTTGGTGTAGACCTGAGGCAGCAATTGACGGGCCCGCTCCAATAGGTCTAGGGATCGGACATATTCGCCCTGAGGACGCACTTGGCGGTAGAGCCGGGGCACCGTTTCAACATTGTGATTGAGGACATCTGGTCGAGCTTGCAACACCTGCTGGAGGGCATCCCAGTTGCCACAAAAGTCAGGGATCAAAAGTTCGATCGTCGTTTGGGGCATGACCTTGCGGATCGCTGCTACACAAGCCACAAACTGACTTGCTCCCCCATCGGACAAATCATCGCGGTTCACGGAGGTAATGACCACATGACGCAACCCCATCCGCTCTACTGCCGCCGCTAAACGATCGGGTTCCGTCGGATCTAAGGCACGGGCAGACTTGTCAAAATCAATATCGCAATAGGGACAGGCTCGGGTACAAGCCGGGCCCATAATTAAAAACGTAGCGGTTCCCTTATGAAAACACTCACCAATATTGGGGCAGGAAGCCTCTTCGCACACTGTATTCAGCCCCAGGTCACCCAAAATCCCCTTTACGTCACCAACCCGTTCCCATTGAGGAGCCTTGACCCGCAGCCAAGCCGGTTTGCTGAGGGGAATTGAACGTTCTTGAGCGATCGGTTCAGACATGAGAAAGGGGCAGTCAAATTTAGAATCTTTAAACTAAGACAGCAGTCCAAAGCCTGTTGCGAAGACTAGACTGCTGCAACCATTGTAGGGTATTTGCCGGGATGACCCACACTACAGTCCTTGCGGATTGGTAGGGGCTGTTATGAGTGAGCAATGAAATGCTTATTTGCTAAGGTTCAGTGCTTTGAGCTAAAACACAACTAAACACAAACAAACAAGCGCTGCCGTCACCCCATAAAACAAAGACACAATTTGGGTTTCAGACCAACCGACTAGTTCTAAGTGGTGGTGATACGGAGCCATCTTAAAGAGCCGTTTACCCACACCATCGGGGCCCTTCGTAGCTTTGTAATAGCCTACCTGAAGCAACACGGAAAGAGACTCCACAAAAAAGAGTCCGCCCATAATCAAGAGAACCCAAAGGCTGTTGGTGTAAATGGCCACTGCCCCGAGGGCACCGCCCAAGGCGAGGGAGCCCGTGTCGCCCATAAAGACCTTTGCCGGGTTGTGGTTGTGAAAGAGAAAGCCAAAATAAGCCCCGGCTAAGCTGAGGCAAAATACCGCTAGAGCAGGATATTCCGGAACAATATAAATCCCCAATCCGGCGAGGACTAAACTGCCGGTGCCCGCCGCTAAACCATCCAACCCATCAGTTAAGTTGGTTGCATTACTTTCCGCCGTTAGCACAAACACCGCAAAGGGCCAAAAGGCTAGGCCTAAGGGCAAAATGAGATTTCCAGGTAGTTGGATCTGCGTTAAGCTGCCCAGAACTCCGGTCTGCCAAGCAGCCCAAGCGCAAAAGATCAGCGCAAAGCCAATTTGTAGCGCTAGCTTTGTGGGGGGAGAAATCCCTTTATTGGACTTGCGGCGCAAAATTTGCCAGTCATCTAACCAGCCAATAAAGCCATAGCTGCAGGTTAACAGGGCGATCGCAATGACATTGCCATCAAACCCAGAGAGCAGGATGCCTGCAATGAGACCTGCGGGAACAATAAAAATTCCTCCCATGGTGGGGGTACCGGCTTTTTGTAAATGGCTCTGGGGCCCATCTTCCCGGATAAATTGTCCAGCCTTAATCCGTCGGAGAATGGGAACAGCCCACTGCCCCACGATCGCTGACCCTACCGCACTCCACACCAAAGGTCGGAGCAACCGTAAGGGGATAGCCTCCGAGGCCCAGATCTCGACGGCGCTAACCCCCAGGAGGAGTGCCCCTCCCAACAGCCAGAAGAGTTGGCCACCGGATAATCCGAAACTGCGCTTCGGCGGAAAAAACTTAGCATCCACAGGGATTTACTCCTACACCACACACTATATAAAGCGATATCAAGCATCTTGCCGATGCGTTGAGAACAAGGTCTTTCCTTGGGCAACACTGCTGCTGCGAGACAGTTATGCTCTAGGGAATATCCTAGTTCGTTCTAGCCTGCGGGTGTCAGGGTATGGTCACCCGCAAACTTTTGCAATTGAACCTTTGCCATGGGGCACATTGAGCTTGCTTTTATGCTCCTCGGCAACGTTGGATTGGGTATACCATCAATCCATCCGTTTGGGAAGTCTGGATTTTTATTCTTCTAAATCAAATTCTTCGTCATCATCATCGGAATCCTCGTAGCTGCTTTCATCCACCATCAGTCCTTCAATTTCTTCATCGGAGGAGAGGAGATAATCCGGTTGGTTCTCATCTTTATCTCTGGCCAATAAGCGACCGGTGGTTTCAAGCCAGTCCAAAATGGAGGCATTGCCCAAAGAGGGTAAAACAGGAGCATTTTGGTTGCGGGAATACTCTGTCAGAGCAGGATTGTTCATAGATTCAGCGTTATCAACTCCGGTGTTCACTTCAACCCACGATCGAGTCGAGCCGTTTATGGCACGGCTAACTGTAGATTGTATGTCAAGTTTACTTTACAAAACAGAGCCATTTTGAACAAAAGGGGAAGTTTGTTCCCGATTTGCCCAAAATTGGGGGTGCGGCTAGACGATCTCTGTTAGGGGATCGTCCCACCGAGGAGAAGCCAGAATTAAAGCTGACTCCCTAAAACCGTTAAGCCAATTAAGGTGCCACTGTTCCATAAGCTATGCAAAACGATCGCAGAGATCAGGTTTTGCGATCGCCCGTAAACATAGCCCAGTAGGCTACCCAGAGCCCAGAGGGGCAAGATTTCCGAGAGGCTGAGGTGGGCCAGGGCAAAAATGAGACCGCTAAGGAGGATGGCCCCGTAGGGAGGTACATAGCGCGTCAGGGAAGCCATGAGAAAGCCCCGAAATAACCATTCTTCAAAGAGGGGAGCTAAGAGGGCAGCAGTGAAGAAAAAACAGCCGAGGGCAAACCAATCTTGATTCCGCAGGGCTAAAAAGAGCATGGGGTTACTCCCCCCCTGGCCATCCCAAAGTCGCTGATTGAGCAACGAGACTAAGGTGACCAAGGGCAATGCCATTAAATAGCCCAAAATGCCCCACCCGATCGCCCGCCACTCGAAACGGAGGCGAAACCACCCCTCGGGAAAGGGCCAAAAGGGCCGCAGAAGAAAATAGAAAAACGTCACAACGGCGATGGACATTCCCCCATAAACCACAACCACTAGCAAGGCTTGAACCTTCACGGTTTGAAAAAAACTCACCCCCACCACCTGACGAAAACTGAGGGCCAAAATGGGAATCAAAAAACGTACCACCGCGATTTGCCCCACCAAAAAGAAGCCCAGGACAATACCCTGCCAAATGGTTTCTGCATTCCAGGGAACTTTCCAGCCTGGGAGAGAATTCGTTGTAGGGCGGGTTTGCCACCGTTGCCATAGCCCCCGAATCAACACCCCTAGGAAGACAACAGTCCCCAACACCATCCCCAGCAGGGGCAACCCCGTCAAAACAAAGAGTTGTCTTAAAACCCGCTGCACCGTGGCTTGTTCCTTTTCCCAGAGCTTGACGATCGCCTCTGGCCGTTGTTGGATTTCATACAGACGCTCTAAACTGCGATAGCGAAACCACCCCTCCAAGCTATTCGTCAAGGTTTCTTGAGCGGCAGGCAACAAACGAGGCGGAGTCTGCCACAGCCCCTGTAAAATTTCGGCAGTTTGTTGATCCTCAGGATTAGCCTCAGCAGCTTGAGTCACCTGTTGCCAAGCGGTTTGAGCCGTTTCCACCCGTTGGGCGAGGGGCTGATTCGACCCCGCATCTAAAACCGTTAAGATCCCCTGCTCCAGGTAGAGCCGATTGATTTCATCCCGAGACCACCCCAAGGGATCCGTCTCCGACCCCTCAGGCTTGGTCGCCAGGGCTTGGGTCAGGGTCTGATACTTCGCCAAAGCATCACCAATGGGATTTCCCCCCACCAGACTGGCACGAAGGCGCTGGGTCAGTTCTGCGTCCTGACGGTTGTCCGGAGGGCTGGGAATCTCGACTATTCCATCAGAAACCCCACCGGAGGCTCCCTTCGCTTGCCATTCACTGGCTTGTAAGACGAGGCGAGTTTGGTACAGTTCCAACCGATCTTGGATTTGAGATTCTTGTAAGGTGCTAAATAACTCAGTCCCCAAGATAAACGCCACAAAGACCGTCATTAAGCCTAAAAAAATGCGCTGAGGAGTCAAAAGAGAAGTCATAGGTCGGGGTTTAAGGAAGGAATGTGAGCATCATGGGCGCGAATGACGGTTATCAGTCCGTCATTCCCCACCAGAGCCAAGACTAGCTTACCTGCCCAGTGGATGGGGTAAAAGTCTCGATCGTCTCAATTCGTCTCAATGTGTATATTTGTAAACTTCCTTAAAACCCTTGAAACAGGGGAACCCTCCCCCGGTAAGATAGGAAGAAATCTTTTTTATATTTTAAGCCTTGGGGAGGATCAATGGATTTCATCACCGATTTGTTTAGTGGTTTGGGCAGTATTAACTTTGAAGTCATCGCCCAGCTAACCGTATTGGCACTCATTGTCTTAGCCGGACCGATCGTCATCGTTTTGTTGGCCGCTCAAGGGGGCGACCTCTAAACCTATTCGCTTCAAGGCAAGGTTCAGGCAGGGAAGTGCTGTTTTAGCTCAGATCCCTGCCTGAACTTTTAGGAGCGTTCCGCCTTCCTAATCCAGCAAGGATTTTCCTGGCTGTGCTGCTGGACCGCTATACCTATCAGGTTGCCCGTGAAAGTGTCAACTCTGCTATGATGAGATCCAAAAAATTTATATGTTAGGATCCGTCCCTTTAACGCAGCGACAGACCCAAATTTTCCAAGCTACGGTGCGGCATTATATCGCTACCGCCGAACCCGTAGGCTCTAAAACCCTGGTGGAGGGCTATGACTTTAGCGTCAGTTCCGCCACCATTCGCAATACCTTAAGTAAATTGGAGCAGGTAGGGCTGCTGTACCAACCCTATACCTCTGCGGGGCGAGTTCCCTCAGACTCAGGCTATCGCTTTTATGTGGATCATCTCCTCAGTCCATCTCAAGTCTTTTTTCAGCAAGTCTCCCATGTCCTAAACGGACAAAAAATTCACGGTCTAGATTCGGGCTTGGAACTGATGTTGCGGCGGGCCGCTCAGATTTTAGCAAGTCTCAGTGGTTATATTGCGATCGTCACCCTACCCCAAACGCAAGCCACCCGTCTGCGCCATTTGCAACTGGTACAGGTGGAGTCTGGAGCCGTACTTTTAATTTTAGTGACCACTACCTACGAAACCCAATCAGTGCTGCTGCGTTTACCCGAATCCACTGGCCAGCAAAGTTCAGAAGCGATCGATCGGCAATTACAGATCTTATCTAACTTTCTGAACCATCATTTACGGGGACGCTTACTGCAAGAGTTTACCCAGGTGGATTGGAATGAATTAGAGCAAGAGTTATTTCACTATGCCGATCTGTTACGGGAAAATCTCAAAGCCCTAGCTCTGCGCTACCACAGCCCCGAAATTTCTCAGTTGTTGGTGAGCGGCGTGGCGGAGGTGTTGCGTCAACCGGAATTTACCGAATTACAACAACTACAAAGTCTGCTGCATCTGTTGGAGGATGAACAAGATCAACTCTGGGCAGTGGTCTGCGAGTTAATGGAAGAAGAAGAAACCAACATGGGCATTCGGCTCCGCATTGGGTCAGAAAATCCTTTAGAGCCCATGCGTTCCTGTAGCTTAGTCACCGCTCCCTACCATCAAGAAGGCATTCCTGTGGGCAGTGTGGGGGTTTTGGGCCCTACCCGCATGATTTATGAACAAGCGATCGCTGCCGTGGGGGCTGCCTCCCACTATCTTTCTCAGGCTTTATCCTAGATCAGAGTTTCCCTGTAGTATGATTTCAAAATTGGGCGACCCACTTAAGGCGGAAGAGTACAGCGCTCTTCTCTTAAATTTTTCAGTGGAAAGCCCACAATTGGAGCAAAGATTGGGTAGAGATACTACTCATAGCTTTTCTGCTGGACAAGACCAGGTAAAACAGATTGATAAGTTCACCCTTCTCGATCGCTGTCATCCCTGGTTTGTCTGGATCCCCTGCCTTGATCAGGTCTCTCTACATTTGCCTTATGAATAGCGATTCTCCCCTGTCCCAAACTCTGCTAGTGAATACGCTGAAAGGTATTCTTTCGGTGCAACGACAACTGCAAGAGGATCAAATTCGATCGGATGAACAACATCATGATTTTGTTCAAAACTTGAGTTTACTCCAACAACAACTCGAACAAATTTTGATTGTTCAACGCAATCTACAGTTAGATCAGCTTCACCAACAAGATCAAACCAATCGCTTGTTGGATCAGATAGATAAAGTGCTCTCCCACCAAATTAAACAGCAAGATCTGATTGATAAGATTATTGAATTCAACTTAAGTTATATGGAACGCTTCTAGATAGCTTTCCACTGAAAGCGAAAGAATTTAATGGAAGAGTGCGATACTCTGCGTCGCTTGCGTCGCACTCTTCCGGCTTAAGTCGGCCGGCTTCTGGATTGAGAGCTTTTAGATTGAAGATGGCCCTTAGGGATCGGTTCGGGTCTTCACCTGACTCTCTGGGGATCCCTTTAGATTCTGGACGATCGCTGAGGATTCCGATCGGTTACGCTATGATGGCCTCAGCACTTCCGACCTTTTTACCTCCGTGATCATGCTTCCTCGTGGCCAAGCACCTCGTTTTCTCTCCTCATTTTTCCAGCACCGATCCCTAGCGATACTGTTGCTAGTCATCGCCACGGCGGCAGGATGTTCCCGCTCAGCATCCCAGCAAAATCCCAACCCCGATGCCAACGGTACCATCGCCACTTCAAAGACCATTCCCAGTCCAGATGCGGTGTTCTCCGGCAATAGCAACTTTATTGTGGAAGCGGTAGATCAGGTTGGTGTCGCCGTAGTGCGGATTGACTCTTCCCGTACCGTGAAAACTGGGGTGCCCCGAGTTTTTGAAGATCCGTTCTTTCGGCAATTTTTTGGCGATTCCCCCTTTCCTCCGGCGGAGCGCGTAGAAGAAGGCTCAGGCTCCGGGTTTATTATTCAGCCAGAGGGAATCATTCTCACCAATGCCCATGTGGTGGAAGGGGCGGATGAAGTGACAGTGAAGTTAAAGGATGGTCGCAGTTTCCCCGGCACCGTATTGGGGGAAGATCCGGTCACAGATGTAGCCGTGGTCAAAATTGAAGCAGCAGATTTACCCACCGTCACCCTGGGAGATTCCGATCGCCTACAACCGGGAGAATGGGCGATCGCTATTGGGAATCCCCTAGGCTTAGACAATACCGTCACGGTGGGAATTATTAGTGCAACGGGACGCACCAGTAGTCAGATCGGTGTGCCAGATAAGCGAGTCGGCTTTATTCAAACGGATGCTGCTATTAATCCCGGAAATTCTGGGGGTCCGCTGCTGAACGCCCAGGGACAGGTCATTGGCATGAATACCGCCATTATTGGAGGAGCCCAGGGCTTAGGCTTTGCAATTCCCATTAATACCGCCCAGAACCTCGCCGACCAATTGATCAACACGGGCAAAGTCGAGCATCCCTTCCTCGGCATCCAAATGGTCACCCTCACCCCCGAAGTCGCAGCAGACGTAGAGAAGGACTTGGGGACAGAACTCAATTTGCAGGATCAAACTGGGGCCCTTGTAGTGCGGGTGCTGCCGGGATCTCCGGCGGAGGCAGCCGGTTTGTTAGCGGGGGATGTTATTCAAAAAATTGCTGAACAAGCCATTGCCACAGCAGAAGATGTTCAAACTCAGGTGGCTCAGAGCCGTGTAGGACAACCCCTCTCCGTTACAGTCTTCCGGAAGGGAAAAAGTCAAACCCTGTCTGTATCTCCGGGAGAGTTTCCCGTTTCTCAATAGTGAAATTTATGCTTGAAGTTATGCCGCAAAATTCTCGTAACTAAATTAAACTTAGTCTGTAGACTTAGTTCTTTCTAGCTATGGAAACAGTAAACGTCGATCAGGCGAAGACCGACTTCTCTCGACTATTGTCCCGTGTGGAACTCGGAGAGGAAATTGTTATTTCAAATCGAGGTCTGCCCATTGCTAAGCTTATTCCATTCCGAACATCGTTAGATCGGCTGTCTAGTTTGGGACAAGATCAAGGGATGTTTACTGTACCAGATGACTTTAATGCTCCTTTACCAGAAGATATTTTGGTGGCATTTGAGGGTCGCGCAGAGTGAAGCTTTTACTAGATACACAATGTTGGCTATGGTGGTTTGCTCAACCAGAAAAATTAAATGAGAACGTAATTGAACAGATTGCAAATGGAATTAATGAAGTATGGTTCTCAGTTGCCAGTGTTTGGGAAATGGGAATTAAGGTTTCAATTGGTAAGTTGCCCCTGCCAGAGCAAATAGATCATTATGTCTCTACACGTATGACTCAACTAGGAGCCAGATCGCTAGAGATAACTGCTGCTCACGCTTTGCGAGTAGCTGCATTACCTTTACACCATCGTGATCCTTTTGACAGAATGCTGATCGCCCAAGCTCAACTAGAAGACATGACAATTGTCACTGCAGATTCAACATTTCATCAATATGAAGTATCCTTACTTTGGGTAGGAAATCGATAAAAATCGTAGTACACCCTAAGTTGTTCTTAGATCTGAGTTTAAGAAGGAACTATTGACATAAGGATACCTTGAAAAATTCAAAATATCGTTCTTTTTGCTACGCAATAATAGAGATTGTGGCAGGCGGCTTCGCGCCCATCGCAATTAATTGCAGTGCCCATAAGAATTTTTTCCAATGTTTCAATTTTGATATTTGAGACAAGACTTAATGTCGGTTGTCCCATCTTTTCCGACCACTGTCGAAAGGCTCGTGTTACTCTTTCGGTTCTACTGAAGCAGGGGGATTACTTGATGCTGGGCTAGGTTCGGAATCTGAAACTTCTTCTTCCGAAACCGGTTCCTCCGAAGCTTCTGCAGGACTGGGTGTTGATTCTACTTCCGGACTGATCACGGGTGAATCCTCTGTGTCTCCATCCCCTTCGGGACTTGGGGGCGGACTGGCTTCGGGGCTGTTCGTGGAAGAGGGCGTAGGTACTAGAGAGGGGGTGACGCTAGGACTGGAACTGGGACTGAGGCTAGGAGTAGGAGAAAAGGTGGGAAGCAGGGTTGGGGTTGTTTCTGGTTGTTCGAGTTCCAGAAAGGATGAAGATTCGATCGTTGGGGAGGGGGTAGCTGGTTCTGCGAATGTACGCTCTGGCTCTAAAAACTGTTCTGGCACAATCCGATTAGACACTTGGGGAGCGGGCAGAGGACGCGATCGGGTTGGGACGGCTTGGAGTGGCTTACCCTGGGGGACTGTTTGATCTATTAATCCGCGGGTTGGCAAGACTTGAGGAGTGGAAAAATCTTGATAAATTGGCCCGGCATAGGCTTCCACCTGGATGACTTCACTGACCCGAAAGACGAGATTAAACGATCGCTCTAGGCGATTCCAGAGAAACTCCTCCAAAAGTCTGACCTGAAGGGGAGTGGGGGGCGTATCCGTCTCCACGGTGAGATAGATCTGGACAGGGGTTTGGTGGGTATCAATTTCAAACAAAAGAAGTCGCACCTGTTGCCCAACGGTAATGGTTTGTCGCAGCAACAGCGCTTTAATTTCGGCTTTGAGCCGGGCTTCCCGCACCAGGCGGTCAAAACTAATCGCTAGGGGTACCACTAAGATCAGGGTTAAGCCAACGACCAGTCGTAGGATTCCTCTCACTTTGCGTTGTTTAGTGGGGATATATCCCGACAGACTAAACACCACCATACAGGCCAAACTAATCCCTAAGAGGTTGGTTAAGTAGAGTAAAAAGGCACCACTACTGGCCACCAAATTCCCCTGGGACAGGGTGAGACCCACCACGCACAGGGGCGGCATCAACGCCACTGCGATCGCGGTTCCCGCTAAGGCATCACTGAGTTTGGGTTGCACTTTAGCGTAGCCCGCAATCATCCCCGCTACGATCGCAATCCCAAGATCAATGAGGTTGGGACGGGTGCGGGCCAGTACCTCTGAGCCAAATTCCGGTAAATCTACGATCGTGCCCAGACCCCAGGACAAGGTAATGCCTATCACCGTACCGCAGATCAGCGAAATGGCACTTTGGCGGAACAGCACTAAATCCCCTTCCAAAGCTCCAAAAGCCAAAGAACGTAGGGGGAGCATCAGGGGCGCAATGATCATGGCCCCAATGATGACCGCTGCACTATTGCCAATTAAGCCAAAGGAGGCAATTAGACAGGAACTGAAGATCAGAACAAAGAAGTTGGGATTGGGGGATCCATCTTCTAATAAGTTCTGCCGTAACTGGTTCAGATCTTCTTCCGTGGGGCCAGTTCGGGAAAAGTGTAGGTTCGGCCGGAATTTGAGCCAGCGCATAAATTTTAGGCCGATTGGGAAGTCGTGGTGGTACTAGCCGCTAAGCGTTCCCGATCGAGGCGACGTTTGCGGGCATAAAACTGAATGCCCACACCCATCAGTAGAACTGACGCAGCAATCACCCAGACCGTGCCATTCGTGGGCAAACTGCTTTGGAAAACCACTAACATGACCGTGACCAACAGCAATACCGTGGGAATTTCATTCATGACCCGTAATTGTTGACTGCCCCAGCGGCAGGTTCCCGCTTCCAGTTGCTTCAGCAAACGCCCACAGTAAAAGTGGTATCCCAGCAGCAAAAAGACCATGCCAAACTTGACATGCATCCAAGGCTGATGGAGGACATCCGGCTCCACCGTGAGCAAACCGATCGCCATAGCCACCGTGACGATCATGCCGGGAGTCGTGATGATGTTGTATAACCGCTTCTCCATGAGCAGGTATTGTTCTTTGAGAATGCTTTGCGCCGGTTCGGGACGATCGTTTGCTTCAACGTGGTAAATGTAGAGCCGCACCAGATAAAACAATCCGGCAAACCAGACCACAACACCAATGATATGGAATGCCTTGTACCAAAAGTAAGCCATTTTAACTCCTCTAGATCGCAATGAATTTCATCGTTACAGCGTTTTAGCGATCCTGATTAGCGCTGTAACCCGCTTTGACTTAGAGCTGAGCAGAAGGTCTAACCTTCCAGCCCTACCATTATTAATGGGAATAAATTCAAGATTTTGGGGATCGGGGTGACTATTAACATAAATTAACTAACAGAAGATCACCTCAATCCATTACGGGGGCTGCTCCGTACCACAATTCCTATTCTTGTGTGAATACCAGGGCAAATTTTTGAATTTTTCGAGGTGCCCATAAATTACCCTTGGAAGCTTTCCAGACCCGCCACCACCAGCCCCAGGATCGCTCCGGCGGGAACCAGTTGCCAAGTCGGAACCTTAAAACGGATCAGGGCAATCAAACTTGCCCCCAAAATAGTGCATGCAACCAGGGTTTGCTGCCAATTCCCTTGGATTAAACTTGCCTGGGCAATGGGAATAGCTGCCGCAGCGATCGCTCCGAGCACCCCTGGAGTTACCCCTTGTAGAAAGGCCTTGACCCGCAGATTTTGGCGCAGGCGTAGGAGGAAGGGGGTGGCTAGTAAAATGAAGAGAAAGGATGGTAGAAAAATAGCGATCGTTGCCACCAGAGACCCCAACACCCCCGCCACTTTATAGCCCACAAACGCTGCAGTAAGCACCACCGGGCCAGGGGAAAGTTGACCAATGGCTACCCCATTAATAAATTCCGTATGGGTTAACCACTGCAGCCGCTCCACCACCTCAAACTCCAGCAGCGGAATAATGACCAACCCACCCCCAAAAATAAAACTGCCCACCTTCAGGAAAAAGACCCCCAAGGGTAGGGCAAATTCCCCCAAGCGATCGAATCCCCAAAAACTGGATTGGGTCGTAACCGTTGTCCCCAACAAAGACCCCAAGAAAGGAATCCCCCATGCAACCCGTAGGGGCGGGGTCTCCCCGCCCCTGATCTCCCCGCCCCTGCCCTTCGTACCCCAGATCTTCGTACCCAACATTTCCCCGCCCAAGGTTTTCCTGCCTAATGTCTTCGCACCCAAGGTTTTCCCTTCTAATGTCTCCCCGCCTAATCTCTCTGAGGTGTCCCCACCCTGCCCGGAATCCGGTGGAGTAGGAGATGAAGCAGGGGGAGCCGGAGGAGAGTGGAACCACACACTCCCTAAAAGACCGCAAATGAAAAATTGGAGCAGAACGCTGACACTAGTAAAAGTCGTGATCAAGAAAACAGCAATGGTGAGTCCCCAGCGTTGCCAACTGCTCAACACTTTCTGTCCTAATTTCCAACAAAACGCCAGGACGATCGCGGTCACGACGGGGGAAATTCCCAAAAAGAGAGCGCTAATTTGGGGCAGATCCTGAAACCGGAAGTAGCCCCAGGAGAGAAACAGCACAATGAGATAGGCCGGGGCGATAAAACAAATTCCTGAAACGATCGCCCCCCAGTGTCCGGCCCGTAAGTACCCTAGATACATCCCCATTTGCGTAGACGCAGGGCCCGGCAGCATTTCACAGAGGGCAATGCCTTCCGTAAATTCCGCTTCACTCAGCCAAGCACGACGCACTACGGCCTCTTCGTGCTGTAGGGCAATATGGGCCTGGGGTCCCCCAAAACCGATAAGTCCGAGCTTGAGAAACAGCAGAGCTAAACTCTGCAGACGACTGGTCTTGGCCATATCCTAGAGGGTGAAATGACGGATGACGGCTTTCCACTGAAAGCGAAAAAACTTGCCGGAGGAGTACGCCGCACTCTTCCGCCTTAAGGTGGTCGCCCTGATAATTCAAGAGTTCAGGTCACGCAGAAAGAGCCTGTTGATAGCGATCGATAGCGGCAGCGATCGTCTTCACACTAATGGGTTTAGTGACATAATCATTCATACCTGCCGCCAAACATTTCTCCCGATCCCCAAGAATGGCATGGGCTGTTAAAGCAATGATCCAAGGGTGGGTTTCTGAAGCCGTAATGTTACGGATTTGACGGGTTGCATTAAGTCCATCCGTTTCCGGCATGCAGATGTCCATTAAAATGAGCTGATAAGGCTGCCTTTGGAATGCCTCTACCGCTTTCGTGCCATTTTCCACAACATCAGCGGTATACCCTAACCGCTCTAGAATGGCAACTGCAACCATCTGATTAACTTGCACATCTTCAGCGATTAAAATACTCAGACTTTGTTCTGAAGCTAAAGACCCCGAGGCAGTTGAGGATACTGAGGAATCCATTGACTTATACTTGCCCTAATAAAGATAGAACTCATTTTAACGTGAACTCGACGAGACAGTCGTTTTTGAGGTTTCCCGCAAGAATCTTACATTCAAGCGAAGCAATCATTCATGCCATGGTCGAATTCATGTCAGCAACTCAGCAGCCACCAGAATAGACGCAAAATTGCTGCAAATCAGTGCGGGGAGTATGTCACGGGCCAGCCGATCTATGGTAGGGTCAAGAAATACGGTAATTCCAGGGGATTGCCTTTGGCAGTAGACCAGTCCATCGGGTTCAGGTTGAGAGAAGAACCTAGAGGATCCGTTTCACCTTGCCAAAGTGGGTACCCTCCAGGTTTTCCCTCTCTCTACCTTTTAGCTATTTTTAGCAATCTTTCCTATCCTTATGGCTCCTCAACTTCGGGTTTACGTGCCACCCCATCCACTCATTCAGCATTGGCTTGGCATTGTCCGCGATCAAGACACTCCCACCCCCCTGTTCCGCACAGCATTACGGGAACTCGGGCGCTGGCTTACCTACGAGGCGCTCCGGGAATGGTTACCCACCCTCGATCGTCAAGTTCGGACACCATTAGCGGACTGTCCTGCTACTTTTATTGACGCACAGCAACCTTTGGTGGTCGTCCCTATTCTGCGGGCTGGTCTAGGGTTGTTGGAGGGGGCTCAGGATCTTCTGCCCTTGGCAACCACTTACCATTTGGGCATTGTACGCAATGAGGAAACCCTCGAAGCCAGTTGCTACCTGAATAAATTCCCTCCGCAATTTGCGCCCCAAACCCGTGTTCTTTTACTGGATCCGATGCTGGCTACTGGAGGGTCAATCCTCTTTGCGTTGGAAGAATTAGTCAAGCGTGGCATTGATCCCGCCTTTGTGCGCATTATTGGGGTAGTAGCAGCCCCTCCCGCCTTACAAAAATTAGGCTCCCTTTATCCTGCTGTTGTAGTTTATACCGCTATTATTGATGAAGGGTTAAATGCTCAAGGATATATTGTGCCGGGTTTAGGAGATGCTGGGGATCGCGCCTTCGGTACGGTTGCTTAGAGTACGATTACTGCTGTTTTCTTTAACTTAAATTGATAGCTGCGTTTTGAATTAGTTATGAGCCAAAGGGATAATTTTGGAAACGGTTTTTTGTTAGGCGCGATCGTCGGGGGGACGGTGGGCGGTTTGATTGGCGCGATCGTTGCCTCTCGCAATAACACAGAACTCCCCCTAGAGGATGAGCCCCAGTCTCCGGAAGAAGACGAAGAGCCCTTAAATAGCGATCGTCGCAGTCTCTCCCGCCGTCGTCTCAATGAAATTCGGATGGATAATGCTCGCCGTAGCCTGGAGGGCAAAATTGCCCAACTCAATGATGCGATTGATGATGTGCGTCAGCGCTTTGAGGATTCTAATCCCTAAAGATCCTAGTGCTCACGTAAGAATAGGCGGTATGGCAGGCGGCATCGCCGCCCATTCTGTCCTGCTCTAGACACAAGAACTAAGTCTTTCCTCAATGTCCAGACCACACCCCCTCGGGTAACCAAATTCCTCCTAAGGAGTCCACCGTTTTCCGTTCCATCCGGTACAACCAGGCCCAGCAGAGAGGGGTCTGATCCAGGTGGTAGATTTGTCGCCATTCCCGCTGATACCGATTATCCGGGGCGGGGCCTCCTGGCGTGAAGTCCTCTAGGTCATCTAAACCCACTAAAACCTCGGGATTGTGAAAACGGAGTACGGTGCCTTGCACCCAACCGGGCTCGTCCGTTAAACCGGGATAGCCTAAGGCTAAATGGTATAACCGCCCTGGGACGATCGCGGGTTCATGGTCAATTAGCCAATCGCCACAATAGCGATCGTGGTATTTTTCCCCCGGTTTGAGGGTGCCATAGACAAAAACTGAACACTGCACTGCGGGTCTGCCCATCACTTTACCTTTCCTGTCAACACGTTATGGATTCAATTTCTCTTGCTATCGATCGTGCCCGATCTGCACTCTCGGATCTGTATGAGGAGATCGATCGTCGCACCCAGACAAACCTACGCAAAGTATTGCAAGCCTTTCGAGATCATCGTGTTGGGGTTCACCATTTTGCCAGCATGACGGGCTATGGTCACGGCGATCTCGGGCGGGAGGTTTTGGATCAAGTTTTTGCTCAGGTGCTAGGGGCAGAGGCCGCAGCGGTACGGCTACAGTTTGTCTCGGGAACCCATGCGATCGCTGCCTGTTTGTATGGGGTGTTACGGCCAGGGGATGAGCTACTGGCGGTGGCGGGAGCTCCCTACGATACCCTCGAAGAAGTGATTGGGCTGCGGGAACCGGGTCAGGGTTCGTTGCAGGAGTTGGGCATTGGCTATCGAGAACTGAGTTTGACTGCAGCGGGAACGATCGACTGGGAAGCGTTAGAAACCGCTCTCCACCCTCATACCCGTCTGGTGCTCATTCAGCGTTCCTGTGGCTATTCCTGGCGTTCTAGCTTATCCCTGGAAGACATCGAGGGTATTGTCCAAGCGGTTAAACGACAAAATCCCAACACGATCTGCTTTGTAGATAACTGCTACGGAGAATTTGTCAGCGATCGAGAACCCACCGCCGTGGGGGCCGATCTCATGGCCGGCTCTCTGATTAAAAATCCTGGCGGCACGATCGCTCCTGCTGGGGGCTATGTGGCGGGTCGTCGTGATCTAGTCGAGCAAGCCCTCTGTCGCCTTACAGCCCCAGGCATTGGCAGTGCAGGAGGAGCCACGTTTGATCAAAATCGCTTACTCTTTCAGGGACTTTTCTTAGCCCCACAAATGGTGGGAGAAACCCTGAAAGGCAACCATCTGGTTGCCCAAGTCATGGCAGATTTAGGGTATCCCGTGAATCCGGCCCCCCGATCGCCTCGCCAAGATACGATTCAAGCTATCCAATTAGGATCGCCAGAAAAAATCAAAGTGTTCTGTCGCGCCATTCAGTTCTATTCACCGATCGGTTCTTATTTGGATCCGGTGCCTGCCGCAATGCCGGGTTACGAGAGTGAACTGGTGATGGCTGGGGGGACTTTTATTGATGGCAGTACCTCAGAGTTTTCCGCTGATGGGCCCCTGCGGGAACCCTACATCGTCTTTTGTCAGGGAGGAACTCACTGGACTCATGTAGCGATCGCCCTCGAAGCCGCCGTTGCCGCTTTGCAAGAGCCGAACTAAGAAGACCGCGAACGGAGATACCGCACCAAGGCCTGTAGCCCTAGCCAGTAACTATCGGCTCCAAAGCCGCTAATTTGACCCACACAAACCGGCGCTAAGTAAGAGTGATGCCGAAAGGACTCTCGCTTATACAAGTTGCTTAAATGCACTTCCACCGCAGGCAACCCCACCCCAGCGATCGCATCCCGTAGGGCAACGCTCGTATGGGTATAGGCTCCAGCATTAATCAAAATGCCATGACAATCTTCCAGGGCTTGATGAATGCTATCCACCAAGAGCCCCTCATGATTAGATTGCAGGATACGTAAGGTCACTCCCAGGGCTTCAGCGGTTTCGATCAAACCACGATTAATCTGCGCTAGCGTGGTTGAACCATAAATTTGTGGCTCTCGTTGACCCAACAAATTTAGATTTGGCCCGTGCAACACCAGAATTTGGTAGGGAGTGGTCACGTCCATGACAGGGAGATATTCTGAAAAATTATCGTGATCTATCTTTCACCGGAATCGGTATAGGTTCAAACTCGGGTTGAGGCTCAGAGCCTAACAAGGCTTCAATGAGACGGCGAAAGAGCTCACGCAACTTGTCTAAGACTTTTTCTAGGTCACCCATAGGTGGATACCCCATATACCGTTTTGTTTCTCCCATTCTACTCAACTGTTCCAGAAAAGGCTAGGAAATATCCACCGATGGGTTCGTTTATAAAGCATCAATTCTTTGCCATCGGCACTCCATTCCACTTGATCAAAAATGTGATGGAGGATGTACAAGCCTCGACCACAATCTCGCTCATGGTCTTCCAGGGCGGAGGCTTCTGAGGCGTTGTCGCTATTATTGGTGTTGCAATAAGTATTGGGATCTGCCCCGTCTCGGTTCGGTCGAAATCCCTGCCCCTGATCGGAAATAATCCAGCAGTAGCCTCTAAAGAGGGGACGAAAGCGAATATAAATGGACTTGCTGGGATCTAAATTATTGCCATGTTTGGCGGCATTAACGAGGGCTTCTTGCAGCCCTAAGCGGACTTCAGGATGACAGCTCTTCGGAATCTGAGACAGCAATACATCTAAAATGGGATGCAAATGCAGAGTGGATGGAAAACTAACGGTCATCCATCGCGGAGTTCGGGAAGAGGGAGATCGAGCAATCACACCAGTAGGAACGTTAGGGACTGAAAACATTTAGGAGTGGTCTTAAGATCTATTTTAGCGGATGGAGTTCCCAGGGTGGCCGCCCAACAATCGCCCAACAATCCCAAACCGTCGTTGGGGGTCGGCGTTAAGGAGCATTTCAGCCTCTAGCTGTGCAAAATTGTAAAACTGGAGCGGGTGCAACTCAGGGGGATACCGTTATGTAAGGGGTCTGGACTGAATTGAAATTCGGGATCGATCGCCCTGATTACGGTAATCACCATTCTGATATGCTGCAAAACGGAGGAAGAATGTTACGATTGCTCAGATTCTTCGGTTACAGTTCATTTAGTCCAGGTTAGACCATTTAGGGAAGTGGATTGTGCAGATTCCGCTCGACTATTATCGAATTTTAGGCTTACCCACTCAATCGACTCCAGAGCAGCTTCAACAAGCCCATCGGGATCGCGTATTGCAGTTGCCTCGGCGGGAGTATTCAGAGATTGCCATTGCCTCCCGACGAGAACTCTTGGATGAAGCTTATACAACCCTTGCGGATCCGGCATTGCGGGATGTGTATCATCGGAATACTACCCGATCCCAGTCTGCCCCCCGTGGGGGTGAGGATCAGCCTCAGTCCCCTATACCCACAGGGATCGGCTTATTGGATGTACCCGAGCATCAGGTGATTGGGGCGTTGTTACTGCTTCAGGAATTAGGGGAATATGAGTTGGTGCTGCAGGTTGGGATTCCCCTCTTACCGAAGAAAAATTTTCATCCTGAGCGCAGCGGTGAGTCTGAAATTGTTCACGCGGATACGGCGTTAACCTTGGCTTTGGCCTATTTGGAACTAGGGCGAGAATATTGGCAGCAAGGGCATTATGAAAGCGCTGCAGAATCTTTGGAAGCGGGACAAGCGCTACTGCTCAAGGAAGGTTTATTTGCGGGGATCCGAGGAGAAATTAAAACGGATTTGTATAAGTTACGCCCCTATCGGGTTTTGGAACTCTTGGCCTTACCCCTAGAGCATGTGAGCGATCGTCGGAAAGGAGTGCAGATCCTCCGGGATATGCTGCAGGAGCGAGGGGGCATTGATGGCACCGGGGATGATCTCTCGGGATTAACGATCGATGATTTTCTGCGCTTTATTCAACAATTGCGAGATTATCTGACGGCGGAAGAGCAACAGCTTTTATTTGAAACGGAAGCCCGTCGTCCTTCTGCAGTAGCAACCTACCTAGGGGTCTATGCCCTACTGGCAAGGGGCTTTGCCACCTATCAGCCAGAGTTGATTCGCCGTACCAAACCCCTCTTAGTCCGCTTAGCCAAGCGTCAAGATGTCCATTTAGAACAGGCCATTAGTGCCCTGTTGCTCGGACAAACGGAGCAGGCGAGTCGGGCCCTGGAAATGAGCCGAGAATACGAAGCGATCGTCTTTATTCGTGAACATTCCCAAGGCTCCTCGGATTTGTTACCAGGTTTGTGTTTATATACCGAGCAATGGTTACGGCAGGATGTTTTTCCCCATTTTCGAGATCTGGTCGATTGTAAAGTCACCCTCAAGGATTATTTTTCTAATGCCCAGGTTCAACAATACCTGGAAGCCTTGCCCCAGGAAAGCGCTGAGCAGGGTGAAGCCTGGGAAGTAACGGGCGTTAGCCCACTCCAGGGGAACCCACAAGGTACCTTTAGCCCCGCTCCTTCACGCAGCCCGATCGGAGAAGCCACTGTTTCACCTCGGCGTTTACCCCCTCGGGTGCTGCGGAGTTCTCCCCCCTCTACCACGTTGTTACCCGCTGAGGGCAGTCGATCCCTCGAACCGGGTCGTCGCAGCAGTGAGGTCTCCCCCGAAAACCATCGATCCCGGCGGCGCTCTAGTCTAGTTCGGGACGATCGTCGCTCGTCTAAAGCAGGGTTCAAAGTTGGCCCGCTGATGTTAGTCGGACTGACGGGACTCTTATTCATCGCCAGTTTAATTTTTGTTGGGGTCAATTTAGCCAAGTGGTTTAGTCAGCCTTCCACTCCGGATCTCGCCCAATCTCCCCCAGGCAGTGGTCTCAACGTGCGCTTGGATCAACCCATTCTCAGCTTATCCCCTTCTCCTCCGTTAAACTCCTCTGCTTCCCCCGTGTCAACCTTAACGGAGACCAGTGCTCGTAGCCTCGTTGAAGCGTGGCTGGCGGCAAAGTCAGAAGCCATGGGAGAAGGGCATAACTTAGCGCCATTGGTCAATGTGTTAACCGGAGATGCGCTGTTAGGTCGTCAGCAAGAGGCAGAAATTGCTCAACGGGAGGAGTATTATGTGGAATATGAGCACATCGTGGAATCTATAGAGTCCCTGGAAATTGAAGGTAGCGAACCGGCGGCAGAAACCACCAGCAGCTTTACGCAACCCTCTGATGATCCGCTCACCCCAAGCAATCCCCTTACCGCGAGTAGTCCCCTTAACGCAACTCCCTCTGCTTCTAGTCCTTCCCCCACCCAAGCGATCGTGATTGCCGTTGTCAATGAAGCGGCAACGTTTTATCAAAACGGAGAACTGGATCAAATCTCTTCCTACAATGCACCGGGGTTGCGCATTCGGTATGATCTAGAGCAGGTGAACGGAGAATGGCGGATTGCAGAAATCACGAGCTTGCCCTGAGATGCGATCCTCTCCCCGACAACGGTTAACGGTGACGCTGCATTCAACCCTTAAAACTCCCTTAACACGATGAAAAAACGGGTTACTCTAACGATCCCTCGCCGCACCGCTCAAACCCCCTTGACCTACCGATTGGCCAGGGATTTTAATGTGGCTTCTAATATTATTCGCGCTCAAGTTGCCCCTAATAAAACGGGAACCTTAGTTGTTGAACTTTCCGGGGATATTGATCAATTAGATGAAGCGATCGAGTGGATGCGATCGCTAGAAATTCAGGTGTCTTCTGCTCAACAAGAAATTGTCGTTGACGAAACCCTTTGTGTCCATTGTGGTTTGTGTACAGGCGTTTGCCCCACTCAGGCGCTGTCTTTAGATCCCAAAAGCTTTCAACTGACGTTTACCCGTTCCCGCTGTATTGTTTGTGAGCAGTGTATTCCGGTCTGCCCAGTGCGGGCTATCCACACCAATCTCTAGAAGATGTTGCCATCGTTGTCATCAGTTTAAGCTGAAATACTTATGCTGTGCTTTTTGTAGACCCTCGCTGTGAAAGGGGTACAAGCACGGTACTCCTAATTGCTTGCAAGCCTTGCGGATGTAGTTTATGACGCTTTTACCTTAAAGCTGGACTATTTCAAGCTGAAAGCATCTTGAGTCCGCGTTTCAAGAAAAAGGAACCTCAATGAATTAAGGTTCCTTTTCTTGTAGGGCTACCAGGTTCTTGTATGGTTACCAGGGGAATTTTTCCTGGTAGCCACAAATAATAGGAGTAATGAGTTACGAATAAATGCTCACATCAGCGGTCACTCGCTGAGAAACTGAGATCTGCTTAGTATTGTTGGCCGGGACATTTTCAACAGCATCAGCATTCGAGAATCGGGTCGAACACTTAACCGAGACGTGAGGATCAGGGAAGCGAACCGTTTCTGCTAATGGCTTACGGCGACCAATGGCGGGAAAGATCTCCGGTGATTCCCAAGAGGGTGCAAAAGGAGCCATGGATAAGTCACAGGACTGCCAAGAGCCAGAGACATTGACACCTAGTTGACCACAGTGCCCTCCCCGTCTGCCTTCCGGTGTGTAAAAACGACAGTAGCGACAGTGACTAGCTAAGCTATCCATAACGACCCTCTCTTGACAAAACTAATTCTCTCTATCATGCCTGAACAGCAAAGCCGAAAATGATCGATTTCCTGGCTTGGAAGCAAGACTACATCAAATCCTTACCGGATTTGCATGATCCCCGCTTCTTTAGGAAGTCTTTATGATCTCTCAAACAAAGTTAAATATTTACTCGAAAATCACCAACGAGACTAGGCGGGGATCACACAAAACTTGCTTCTTATCCACGGCTGATGACTGGGGATCACGGTTGAGGACGATCGCTATCTCTCTAAATTTATTATTTTTGAAGTGGGATTGATCGGATCACGAATCTGGGCAGCTAAACCTTTGGAATTGCCCCTCTCTCCCCTCAATTATTTCAGGGTACTGAGCTGTAAAATGTATCATCAAATACTTTTTTATACCTGCTAGGCTACGTTGATATTGTCTAAAGTGGACACTTTTCGGTGATCTGGCGAATACTTTTCGGCATAATTTCAGTATTCTTACCTCTATCAGGGTTCGCCGTAGTACTCAAACCATAGCCGATTGGTTTGCTGGGGCTGAAGCGGCGAGCGATCGGAGGGATCTAGTCAATCTCAGCTTGTTGTAGGATGTATTGCTTTAGTTTGCAGATTGTTGACCCGTTTTGACGGCTGAACCTTTGGCGTTTTGGATTTACAGACACTTGCACCGATAATGGCTCTATCCTCGCTCACTGATGACAGCCTCTGGTCCAGTATGAACGGGGAATCTTCAGGGGTGTGCAGAGCGTTAGCTGGATGAGCGACAATAGCCCAGGACAGCGTTATTCTGAATCAGTATCGATTCAGACCAGGTTAATGGCTTATTCTGCCGTTTTCTCAAGTAATCTATGAGCAGCAATCTTCCCCTTGACCGAAAGAATCTCTCCTCGTCTACTGAGCAATCTTCTGCGGTTCAGATTTTATACGATGGGGAAAACCCGGCTTGCGTTCAGGAAATCGCATTTTGGCAGGAACGATACCGGACTCAATCGCCATTGTCCCCGTTTAAGACCACCTTTGTAGATCTCAGCCGAGGAGAGCTAGAGAGGGTTAACCTGAATTGGCGAGGAAAGATCCTGGTGCTTTTGCCCAATGCCGAGATCTTGCAGGAGCAGTTTGTTTTTCAATATTTGGCGAAACATTTGGGATTGGGACTGTTATCCCAGGTGGCTCGGTGGCCAGGGGTGGGCAACCTCTTTTGGGGCTGGTACCAAACCTGGGTCATCACAACATTGCCCTACAGTGGACGCTGGTCTTGGCAGTTTCAAGGTACCTTTGCCACTTTGCCACAACCTGCGATCGAGGAGAGTGCCTTACCAGAGCAAGGTTTACCTCGGGTGGAAGAGGGAGATCTAGCGGCGAATGGAGATAATAATGATGGTGTTGAGAATATAACGGCAGAGGCTTCTCCAGACAAAAGTGGGTCAGAAGACCTGGATCTAGAAGATTTATGGGCAATTTCACCCCCGCAGGAAGAAAGTCAAACGTTCGACAGCTTAACCGGGGAAGACTTGAATGTAGAGATTATTGAGGGGATTCAGTCCCTAGAAGCAACTTTGCCGGTCTCTCCCGAAAATATTGACTTAGATTTAGATCTGTTAGAGCTAGAACTAGAGGATTGGGGAGAGCAATCCGGCAAAATTTCAGGGGAAATCCCTGATTTTTCAGATCACCCTTTAGATCTAGCGGGAGTTGAGGTTGATTTCAGTGAATTATCCGATCTAGATTCCCTGGCGCGGCTGTTAGAAGAGCCTCCCGATGACGAAATCAATGAGTCCGCTGTCACGGATCCACGAGATGAAAATCCGGACTCTTTTCATGCCATGAACACCTTAATTGAATCCTCCGGCGAGGCGGGCAATCTGGGGATTCCCATGGGTGGTTTTAGGGAACAATCCTCTGCGCCGCTTCCCAGTCGCCTCGATCAGACTATGAAAGTGCCTGTGCGGCAGTTAGATACCCTCAGTAATTTGATTGCAGAGATAGTGGTCAGCCGCAACTGTATGGAATCGGAACATGAGCGAGCGCGACAATTTCTCAATAATTTGCTCTATCAAATGCAGCAGTTAAGTGATTTGGGGCAACGCTTTCAAGATCTGTATGAACGATCGCTTTTGGAAAATGCGCTGATTTCGACTCGTCAATCCTTCGCCCATCCAAGTTTATATCTACACCCCCAGCGATCGGATAAAGAATTTGATGCCCTGGAAATGGATCATTTCAATGAATTTCATTTGCTCTCTCAAGAAATGATTGAAATCATTGTTAGGGCACGGGAATCCGCTTCGGATATTGATTACGTCATTAATGAGCCCTTAGATTATATTGCCAGACATTTTCGCCAGGTAACGACCCAGGTGCAGGAGGGTTTAAATCGGGCTCGGATGGTACCTTTTGAACAGGGTACTATTCGTTTACCTCGGGCGATTCGGGAGGTTGCCTCTCAATCGGGAAAAGAGGCTTATCTAGTCGTTGAAGGTCGAGAAACCTTAGTGGACAAAGTCCTGCTCGAGCAATTGTATGATCCCCTGACCCATTTGATTAATAATGCCATTATTCATGGAATTGAACATCCAGAAGAACGAAAAAAAATAGGTAAAGACCCCTGTGGCAAAATCAGCATTCAGGCTTTTTATCAAGGAAACCAGACCATTATTGTTGTTAAAGATGATGGGGCAGGGATTGACATCAAGCGAGTCCGCATTAAAGCCTTAAACAAAGGGCTGATTAATTTAATGCAAGCTCAGACTTGGAAAGACATTGACTTATTAGATCTCATTTTTAGTCCTGGTTTGAGTACCCGAGATGAAGCGGATACCTTTGCTGGCAGAGGCGTAGGGTTAGATGTCGTTAAAACCAAGATTGAAAATATTCGCGGTAAAATCTCTGTTGATTCTATTGAGGGGCAGGGGACTCGGTTTACGATTCGCTTGCCTCTGACCTTGAGTATTGCGAGAGCCTTATGTTGTATCAGTAATCGGGCTCGGTTAGCCTTTCCTATGGATAGTGTTGAAGATATGTTAGACCTGCATGAAGATCAGGTGAGGCAGGATCGAGAGAAAGTACGGTATATCCAATGGCGAGGTCAAGAAATTGTCTTAAAACCCCTGAGCGATCTCTTGAAATATAATCGTTTTATGGGGCGGAGCACAGTTTATGCGGGAGGTTCAGGGGATGAAAATATGCTGTCTATTGTTATTCTCCGCACCACAGAAGATTATTTAGCGCTCCAAGTCGATCGGGTAGAAGGGGAACGAGAAATTGTCATTAAGCAATTGGAGCGTCCCGTTCCCAAGCCTCCCGGTGTTGCAGGGGTGACAGTGTTATCCGATGGTCAAATTCTGCCGATCTTAGATGTCTTAGAACTCGCAGAGATAGCGAAGGGACGGTTGCGGCAACCCCTAGATCGCTTCTGGAAAAGATTTACGCCAGCGGTGAATTATGCCCCCGTGGAGTATCAGCCGGTGGTCTTAATTGTGGATGATTCCATTACGGTGCGGGAATTACTGTCCATGACCTTTAAGAAGGGAAGCTATCGGGTAGAACAGGCCCGGGATGGTCGAGAAGCTTGGGAAAAGTTACGATCGGGTCTTCCCTGTGACTTAATCTTTTGCGATATTGAAATGCCTCGGATGACGGGGTTGGAACTACTGGAAAAGCTGCAACGGGATCCAAAACTAAAGCAGATTCCCATTGCAATGCTGACCTCCCGAGGGGCCGATCGCCATCGCCAGTTAGCCACCCAACTCGGCGCTAGGGCCTATTTTACCAAACCCTATTTAGAAGAAATGCTCCTGGAAGCAGCACAACGAATGCTGAAAGAAGCGCAGGAATAGAGGATACCTGTGACTCACCTTGTCCGCCCCTGCATGGATTGCAAGCACCGACGGGGGAGAAGGTCGGTTTCTCCACAGGATTTGGAACGGTTCAAACAATCGTACCCGTTATCCTAGTGCCAATCTCCCCAATAGACCTGCAACTCGGCATTACAGAATATTTCGATTTACAAGAAATTGTGAAAAAATTTCGTAAGAGGGGATCAGGAGACTGATACACTGTTGGGAAAAGTTAAATCACTGTGGGATCCCAACCTTTATGGAAAGCCTGATTTATATCTTTGTGCTTGTTTTAGCCATTGGCGTATTGTTCTTTGCGATCGCCTTTCGTGAGCCGCCCCGGATTGGAAAATAATTTTCCCGGACTAGGGCGCGTCATCATTAAAAAGCGGCTATTCACTTAAGGCGGAAGAGTGTGGCGCAAACTGTTGCACTCTTCCGTTAGTCTTTTGGACTGGCGACGAACGGAAGAAAAACCATCGGGAATGCCTGACCTATGCCACAATAGAGCGCGATAACGATCGCGTTCCCTTTGTAACCGTCATTGTAACCGTGGAAAACCCGACGAGCTTCTACACCCCCACCGAGATTGAGCCCAAGTGGCAAAGCCAATGGCAAAGCCAACAACTGGATGCAACCTCGGAGGATACCACCAAGCCCAAATTCTATGCCCTGTCCATGTTTCCCTATCCCTCGGGAAATTTGCACATGGGCCACGTCCGCAACTACACCATTACGGATGTGATTGCACGGGTGAAGCAGATGCAGGGCTTCCGGGTTTTGCACCCTATGGGGTGGGATGCCTTTGGTTTACCGGCGGAAAATGCTGCCATCGATCGCGGGATTCATCCAGCAGAGTGGACAACGCAAAACATTGCCCAAATGCGCGAGCAACTTAAGCGCTTGGGGTTGTCTTACGACTGGGATCGGGAATTAGCCACCTGTCTGCCGGATTACTATCGGTGGACTCAATGGTTATTTTTACAGTTTTATGATGCGGGGTTGGCCTACCGTCGAGAAGCAGCGGTGAATTGGGATCCCATTGATCAGACCGTATTGGCCAATGAACAGGTAGACGCAGAAGGTCGTTCCTGGCGATCGGGAGCGATCGTAGAGAAGAAGCTCCTCAGCCAATGGTTTTTGAAAATTACTGTCTATGCGGAAGAACTGTTGCAGGATTTGGAAAAGCTGAAGGGATGGCCCGATCGGGTGCGGGTGATGCAGGAGAACTGGATTGGGAAGTCCAGCGGAGCCCGGGTTGTCTTCAAGACAGAGACCGGGGAAGAGTTGCCGGTATTTACAACCCGACCCGATACTCTCTGGGGCGCTACCTTCATGGTCTTGTCACCGGAACATCCCCTGGTGGACTCCCTAACCACAGCGACGCAGAAAGAAGCTGTCAAGGCCTACCAAATTGCGGCAGCGGCCAAGAGTGACATCGATCGTACTGCTGAGGATCGGGAAAAGACTGGAGTTTGGACAGGGAGTTATGCGGTTAATCCCGTGAATAGTGCCAAAATTCCCATCTGGATTGCGGATTATGTGTTGATGGGGTACGGGACTGGCGCAATTATGGCGGTACCCGCCCACGATCAGCGCGATTTTGAGTTTGCCCGCAAGTTTAATCTCAGGGTGAAGGTGGTGGTGCAACCGGAGGGAGAGCAGGAACTGCTCAACGGTGAAACCATGACGGAAGCCTGGACCGGAGAGGGGATTATGGTGCGATCGGGGGCGATCGATGGGGTGATGGCGGGTAAAGGGCCGGGACAGAGTGTGGCCAAAGCGATCGAGTTTCTGGAAGCCAACGACTTAGGATCGGCTCAGTCTAACTATCGGTTGCGGGACTGGTTAATTTCTCGCCAGCGCTATTGGGGAGTGCCCATTCCCATGATCCATTGCCAGTCCTGTGGAGTGGTCCCCGTTCCGGAAGCCGATCTGCCAGTGCTCTTACCAGAGAATGTAGAGTTTTCTGGCCGTGGCCCCTCTCCTCTGGCCAAAATGGGGGACTGGGTGCAGGTGCCTTGCCCCTGTTGCCAACAGCCCGCCCGTCGGGAAACCGATACTATGGATACCTTTATTGACTCCTCCTGGTACTTCTTCCGGTTTGCCGATGCCCGCAATGACCAGGCAGCCCTCGATCCCGCTAAAGTTAATCAATGGTTACCGGTGGATCAGTATGTGGGGGGGATTGAACACGCGATTTTGCACCTGCTCTACTCCCGCTTTTTTACTAAAGTCCTCCGCGATCGGGGTTTAGTGAGTTGTGATGAACCCTTCACCCGCTTGCTGACCCAAGGGATGGTGCAGGGCATGACCTACAAAAATCCTAAAACGAATAAGTATGTACCTGCCGATCAGATTGCCGATCTCAACAACCCCGTAGACCCCAACAGTGGCGATCGTCTGGAAGTGTTCTACGAAAAAATGTCCAAATCCAAGTACAACGGAGTGGATCCCCAAACAGTCTTGACCAAGTACGGCGCGGACACGGCTCGGATGTTTATTTTGTTCAAAGCTCCCCCGGAAAAGGACTTGGAATGGGATGATGCGGACGTGGAAGGACAGTTCCGTTTTCTTAACCGGGTTTGGCGCTTAGTGATGGATTATTTGGCGGAACGCCCCCAGACCCCACCTGCTCCAGCCCCAGATCTCTCTAAACCCGAGAAAGATTTGCGCCGTGCGATCCATACGGCTATTAAAGAAATCAGTGAAGACTTAGAGGGAGATTATCAACTCAATACCGCCGTGTCGGAGTTAATGAAACTGAGCAACGCCATCAGTGATGCCCGCAAAGCCTCAGACACCATGATGGCATCGGCCATTTACCAAGAGGGCATTGAAACCCTGGTAAAACTGCTCGCTCCCTTTGCCCCCCACATTACCGAGGAACTCTGGCAACACTTGGGGCACTCCGAATCCATTCACCTCCAACCTTGGCCAGAGAGCGATCCCAGTGCCTTAGTGGTGGATGAAATTACCCTCGTGATTCAGATTATGGGCAAAACACGAGGTACCATCCAAGTGCCAGCCGCCGCAGACAAAGCAACGTTAGAACAACTGGCCCTGGAGTCTGAGATTGCCCAGCGCTATATTGCTGGAAAAGACATCAAGAAAACGATCGTTGTTCCGGGTAAGTTAGTGAACTTTGTGGTGGTCTAGTCCTGGTCTAAGAAAGCCAAGCGGACAAGTCTCGGTTAATGAGGGTTTGTAACTGATTGATGTCATTACGATAAATCTCAGTCAGTTGCGATCGAGTTTCTGGATCGCTAAATATCTTGATCATAAGCGATCGTGTACATAGCCCGAAAGAGGGAGGGTATCTGGTGCTGTTCATAAACCGGTTGTTCAGCATAAACGCGACCAATAAAGGGAATCAGTTGATCCTGTAATTCGTGACTGCTGCGGGTATCCTCGCGAGCCGGATGAATTTGTTTCCAATAGCGTTTAGCTTTGCATACCGTTAAAAGGTTATGAACTAATAGGCGTTTATGATGACTGGGTTGGGTCAGGGCGGTTTCAAAGGCTTCCATCCAGGATTCCTGAAATTTGGCTAAGGTTTGACACTGAAAATAACGATCGCAACTGAGTCTAGCGCGAACTTTATGAAAATGCATTTTCAGATCTTGATCGGTATCCGCAGCCTCCGCGATCGTTAAATACAACTCATCCAGTTCAAGGTTTTGACCATTCAACCGAATTTGATATTGTTCAAAAATAGAACGGATTTCTGGCAGGAGATAATAGGCTTCCTTATGGACTAAACCCGTAACGAATAGGTGGTGATTTTCCTGACTGGCCTCCACCCGAAATTGACCATTTTGATAGAGCGCATGAAAAATACTCTCTAAATCAGAATAGGCATAATGATCGATTTTTTTAGTTTGCAAATCCAAATCTACTAAGGCGAAGAGAGAGCCCGGGGTCAAGTAGGAGTGAGAGGGATTGCGATGATGTAAATGTAACAAGCCAAAATAGGTCGCAATAACCTTACTTCGATCGCCAGAGTTAATGAACTTGGGTAAGGGTTTCCCCGATCGTTTCCACCAGGTAGGTACACAGGCCTGGTAAAAATTAGAATCCGGTAAACGATCGTTTCGACGATAGGATTGGGGGGATAATCTCCCTCTTTGGTCGGTGCCCCCCTCACATAAAATAATCACTCGACTTTTAATCCGACGATCCCTTAAAATCTGGCGACAATGCGCTTCGAGTTCTAAACTTAAATCGTCGGTCATAGCAAAGCGATGTTTTACAACTTTAGGCAGGAAAGTACGGCCGAACCCTGTCTCACTTCCGTTTATATTGTCCCACTTTCAGCGAAAAGCGGTAACGAAAAGCTTACAATGATTGGCCATTCTCGCCAAAATGATCCCCCGCACCAGCGGTTTTAAGCTATGTCCACCTCCCATCCCTCTGCCTTGTATGCTGAGCTACCCATCACCCTATATGGCAATATTTCCCAAGGAGAAGCGTGGATCGATCGTTACCGTAACAGTTCCGCCCATCTAATCTGTACCTTAGGATTTACTGCAACGGGGTTAATCCCGGAGATTTCTGCCGCCGGTAAAACCACCCACGATCGCCGCTATACCGCTTTAGCGGATGCCGAATTTTTAGTCAATGCCCTCAATCCTCCCGGTGGTCGGGTTCATTACCCCTTGCCTCCCCTCTCGGGGGGACTATCCCCGGTCATTTTGACCCGTGCCCTCTGGGAAACCGTCAATTGGCCCTTAACGTTATTTGATGTGGGGTTACCGGAAACCCCCTCTGTACCAGCGATCGATGCCCAAGGTTTACCGGCTCGTTGTTTAAGTACAGGCAAAGCCATTCCCCGCCCCCAGGTGCGTCGTATCCTCAACCAAGGGATGCATTGGGGAGAACAACTCGCCTTTCGCCAAAAGGCAGGTTACTTAGTGATTGGAGAATGTGTGGTGGGGGGAACCACCACCGCTTTGGGAGTGCTCTTGGGACTAGGTTATGATGCCCGTTCCCGGATGAGCAGTAGTCATCCAGTCTGTAACCACAGCCAAAAGATAGCACTGGTTGAGGAAGGTTTGCGGCGGGCGAACCTAAGTGCTACTCCCGATCCCTTAGATGTCTTGGCTGCGGTGGGGGATCCCATGCAAATCTTTGTTGCGGGGCTGCTCCTGACCGCAAGCCGCCAGGTCGGCATTTTATTGGCGGGGGGAACACAAATGATGGCGGTCTATGCTCTGACTGCCCATATCGCCCAGTATTACAACTTGAACTGGCAACCGGAGCAAATTCTCCTGGGCACTACCCGGTGGGTCGTCGAAGATCCGACTGGAGATGCCCTTGGACTGTTAGAGCACCTTGGCGATCGGATGGTTCCGCCGAGCTTAGCGGTCACCCAATTAAGCTTTGTAGGCGCAAAGTCCCCTGCTCTCCTTGCTTACGAACAAGGTTTTGTCAAAGAAGGGATGGCGGCCGGGGGGATGGCGGTGGCGGTTTCCCTCAGTAAAAATCAACGCTTGGAAGATTTACAACAGAGGATTTACACCTTTGCCGATGAATACGAACAATGGCGATCGACCTTGACCCTTGATCCCGAAGCGGGAAGAGATTAGGGGCTTCTGAAGTATTGAGAACTGAAAACGGCTGTCGCCAGTACCCATGAGGTGCTTTTGAGGATCACTTCCGTTACAATAAAGAGCCGAGAGGAAATCAAGGCTTTCCGTTTTGAACGGAAAATTTTTACGAGAGCAGGGGACGTTTCGCGGCCAAATCTCTCGCCTTAGGTTGTTACCCTGAAATAAAAACGCTTAAATTATTGAACCTGAAGGCCCAGGAAAAAGGGTTCTAGGGGGTCGTGTTGTCCGCCTTTCGTTTAGGCAAAGTTTAGACTTATGAAGCATACTCTTTCCGTTTTAGTTGAAGATGAGGCCGGGGTTTTAACCCGTATTGCGGGGCTATTTGCCCGTCGAGGTTTTAATATTGAAAGCCTTGCTGTTGGCCCTGCGGAAACCGTTGGGATTTCTCGCATTACGATGGTTGTGCAGGGAGACGATCGCATTATCGAACAGCTGACGAAGCAACTCTATAAGCTGATTAATGTCATCAAAGTCCTCGATATTACGAGCACTCCTGCTGTCGAGCGGGAGTTAATGCTGCTCAAGGTCAACACCACCAATAGCGGCAGCCGATCGGAGATTCTCGAACTAGTTCAAATTTTTCGGGCGAAGGTTGTGGATGTGTCTGATGATTCCCTGACAATCGAAGTAGTGGGAGATCCGGGCAAAATGGTGGCGATCGTTCAAGTCTTACAAAAATTTGGTATTCGCGAAATTTCCCGCACGGGCAAAATCTGCCTCACCCGTGAATCAGGTGTTAATACGGAACTGCTCAAGTCTCTAGAAGCCCGGATGGTTTAAGCAAACCTTCGGTTCGTTGTAGTGTTCCCGTTAGCGAAGCCTGCCGAAGGTCTATTAGGTAGGGCAAGTTGCCGTGATAGAAAGTGTGTCTTTGGGGTTTTTCCCAGGTTCTAGGGCGCGCCATTAATTAATTCTAGAACCCTAGGAACCACAGCAATCAGGGCGAACTATCAACTATTCATTATTGTCCCCTGTTTCTTTAAGGTTTCTAGCGGGATCGGCCCTTGGAGAATGCTCCAGGGTAAAACTTGCTCCTGATCCCAGGTCTCGTGAACGTAATATTCCAAGGGCGGTAACTGTGCTTTTAAGTCTTTAAAGGCTCTGCGATAACTGCCCAGGGAATCCCCATAGTTACGCACTTGTTCTAACAGTAAGCTTAAGCGCCGATCGCCTCGGGAAATCAAGGCTTGCATCACTGACCACTTATAACTTTCAGGGCGAAAATCCAGACCTTGAGATCTTAAATTTTTTTGTAAACGTTGTAGGCGTTTTTCACTTTTAGCATTGACTCCATACCACTGAAAAGGGGTTTGAGCTTTGGGCACAAAAGTGCTACACCCTAGCGTCAGCCGAAGTTTGGGGGCAGCTTTTTTCAAGGTTGTCATCATCGCGATCGTCGCTTCAATGTCGGCATCGGTTTCCGTGGGAATGCCCACCATGCCGTAGAGTTTGAGTCCCTGCAAGCCCCCTAGTTGAGCATTTTGGACAGCCTGTAAAATCGCCTCCGTTTCTAACTTTTTATTCACGACTTGTCGCAAGCGTTCTGAACCACTTTCCACTGCGATCGTTAGGGATTGGGTGCCCCGTTGAGCCAGGGTTTTGGCTAGGGTTTCAGTTACGGTATTGGTTCGCACGGAAGCAATACTGAGACGCACCTGATCATAGCGGGGCTGATTTAAGTAGCCTAATAAGGCTTCAAATTCTGGATGTTGGGTAACCGACGCACCTAATAAGCCGATCCGATCGGTGACTTGTAAGCCCCGCTCGATGGCCGGAATTAAGGAGGATTCTAAACTCGCTGTCCGAAAGGGTAAGGTTAAGTAGCTGGCTAAACAAAAGCGACACATTTCAGGGCAACTGCGCACCACTTCCACCATAAAAATATTTTCCCATGCAGCTCTCGACGTAACGATCGCAGAGGTGGAGAGGGTATTGCCGCGATAGGTTTGCTTAGCAACCTGGGGGGGAATAGTGGAATCTAAGGGCTGAATGGAGTCGATCGGCCCCTGGGGATTGGTGTACTGCACTTGATAGAGTTGGGGCACATATATCCCTGGAATCTGGGCTAATCCCTGAAGTTTGCGCGATCGAGTGGCGGTACGGAGCGGCTGATAGCCTTCGATTAAAGCATCGAGAAGAATTTCACCATCCCCCACCAGGATGAGATCAAAAAAGTCTGCAAAGGGCTCTGAATTAGCCGTTAACACTGGCCCGCCCCCAAAGACTAACGGATGATCGCCGCTACGATCGCTACTGCGCAGAGGAATTTTTAAAAAGTCCAAGAGTGCCAAGACATTGCCATAGTCCAGTTCCCAAGAGAGAGAAAATCCTACGAGTTCTGGTTGGCGGGGCAAGGTCTCCGCAGCATCCGTAAATAACCGACTCACCCACACATCCGATCGCTGGGCAAAGGTTGCCCACACCATCTGATAGCCCAGACTCGTGATCCCCACAGCATAAGTATTGGGGAAAGCAAAAATGAGGGGCACCGCATCATCCGATGGGGGCAGAGGAGAAACTAAATATCGCTCCTCTGCAAAGGTATCAAAAGCTGGGTTAAAACTTAAATCACTCACCGCCCCATCTTAAGGTGGTCGTTGCACCAGGCAAAGGGGTGGGGGTAGAAGAAGACAGAACTGCCATAAGAGGAATGGTCAACGTTAGCAGCGCAATACAAATCCCGATAAATTCTAAGAAACGGCTTGACGGGAAAGGGTCGCTGGTTTGACCTGACGGGGCACTAGAGTCCATAGGGAATTAAAGTCTTGAGACCATTAACGTAATGACATTATTCTAACAAGTGCTTGCGATAACGATGGTGTGGTAACTCACACTTTGAAAAACTTTACGACTGAGGGTGTTCCTTTTTCTCTGCAAGCAAAAAACTTAACGGTAGGGTGCCAATACGGTATCGTCCTAATCGCATTGCAATTTGGAAGTTCTGCCAGCACCGGCCAAGAGGCAAAACCGGTCTAGACTTAGCGGTTAGGGGGATGAATGTTATTGGAAAATCGGGTATTCCGATACCGCTTCTTATAATCCTGCCAAGTCATAGCGGATTTCACATGATCGGGGTCAGTGCTGGAGGGTTGTGACTGATGGGTCGTTTTAGGATTCGCTGTTTCTTCATAGGTTACGGTGGACAAGGCTTGCTGGATCGCTTGGGGCAAATTTTCCCAAGTCACCGATTCATCCCCTAGCAAACTGCGCAGTTCCACCAGAATTTGATCCTGTTCCGCTGGTTTAATGGGCACAAACTTGCGTAACGGATCCTGTTGCACCGCCATAATCGCCCAACGGACGGCTTGTACAATTTGAGGACCTTGTTCCTGTTTAGCCCGCTTAATCTGTTGTTCCACCCCGCGCTCACTACAAGCATAGAGTGCCGGCAGACGGTTCAAGGCGTAGGTCACAATTTCCACCGGGCGCAAATAACTCACCATCTGAGCAGACAACTTGCTCAATTGCCGGGAGACTTCTTGCTCCACCAAGGTTTCCATTACATTGCGATACTCGTACTTAGACATAAGGCGATCGTCATAAAAGTCTAGGAGATCAAGGCTTTTAGAGTAGATGATGTATCTTTAGGAAACTCAGCCCCCTAAAGAAAATGCGTCACCTATAGCAATTCTACTCATGGGCATATGCAATAGGCCCCCGGAAGACACACACCACATAACGGTTACAGCAGTCTAGGGCGCGTTATCAATTCAGTCCAGAAATCTTACCGCATCGACAGCGCCCATTCCTGTTTGAAATCTAGAGTCTGAGGCAAGAACAGCATAGTCTATCATGGCTAAATGATGACAGCCCCTAGTCTTCCAACTAACTTAGGTGTGATGTAACTGTAACTGTAAAAGTAAAGTATAGCTCTTATTCTCAAATTTCAGGAAAAAAGGAATCTAAAACGAATATCAACTGGGGTTCGTAATTTCTACCCAGCAATTGGGATTGTGAACGTGGGGACACTGCCCAACCATCATCCTTTATCGACCCGCCTAACGGCAGGAGTAAAGCGAGAGAGGGATCCCCAATCCTTTGCGCTCATGACTTTCTCTGAGGCTGAGCAGTGAAATAAAACATAACTTCAAGATCAGTAAGATTGCGATCGAACCGAACAACGGCTCTTATCTCAAACTAATCAATCCTGCCGCCTGATTTCTGCTCAGGCAAGATTAAAGGTTTTCGCAATAAACCAAAAGTAAAAGAGAAAAAATAACCACCCTTCCCAAGCCGTTAATTTGCGATCTTGGGTAACAAAGAACATGAGGATTGTGCCTGCCACTAATACAGGCATTCCGCCCAAAATAACGGTTTTAGGAATAACTAAATTGCCAAAAAGACGGGGTACCCCCATGACAATAAAAATATTAAAAATATTAGATCCTAAGACATTCCCCACAGCAACTTCAGCATTTCCCTTTAAAGATGCATTGATCGTGACCAATAACTCCGGAAGAGATGTGCCAATGGCAACGGCTGTTACGGCAATAATTTCTTTACCAATATTCAAGATCTCAGAGAGAGAGATCAAACTCGAAATAGTATATTTTGCTCCAACAAAAATAAAGAAAGCACTAATGACAAGAATAATAGCTTGTTTCAACAGGTAGGTTGAAGGGGCAGGAACATCAGAGGTTTCTTTCTCCTCTCCAGAGGGTTCGGGAATACTCTCTTCACTACTGTCTAAGGTATAGAATAAATAGATTAAATAACCGAGGATAAAGATTATCGCCTCAACCAATGTGAAGTTTTGATCCCAAGTAGCTAGACCAAAAAGAAAAGCCGATCCCACAAAAAGGGGAAGGTCAACACTGACGAGATCGTACTGAATAATCAATTCTCGACTGGAATTTGGGTTATCTGAATTCAAACTGGGCAAGATACTAATGACCCCGGCAAGCCCCAAAATTAAAAATATATTCGCAATACAAGAACCGATAACATTACCAACAACAACTTCTGAAGCCCCCTCTGATACTGCCAACAAAGAGGAAACCAATTCTGGAAGGGATGTCCCGATCGCTACGATCGTTACGCCGACAATAAAGGGACTCATGCCCAAAGCAATGCCAACTTTCTCTGCCGCTTCGGTGAAGGTATCGGAAGCCTTCACTAAGACAGCAATACTAGCAATAAAAATTAAGATTAAAACAAGAGGCGACATAAATTAGAGAAGAAAAGGACAAGGTAATCCCTTAGAAATGACTAGTAGCATAGCATCTTGCCCCTAAAGCCTTAGGGTAAAGTGTCGGCAAATTGCAAAACTTAACATTCGCCAAGGCGTATTGGAACTGAGCAGGACTTTCCAGCGCAGGTATTTTCCTGTCAGAAGCCGGACTAGTCCCTTGAGACGGGCAGTAAAGCGGGCTTTCCAAATCAATTCGTGGGGATCTCCCTCAGCATAAAAGGGACGAAAGGCTAGATCGCCAAATAAGACATCGGCTCGATGGGTTCCCAATCCGGCTCGCTTATGCTCGGGATTGGGTTTGCCACCATGTTCCCCATAGTTGCGGAAAGGCACATAACAGCGAAAACCTCTTTCCCGAAGAAACTCTTCAACGAAGCTATCCCAGTTGATATACTGAGTCGGATCCGCCTGAGCAATTATCGTTTGTGCAAAGTCCAATAACGCTTGAGCTGCGGAGGACGTTAGTACATAGGCAACGGCGGCGGAAGAGAAACCAACGGCGTAGCCCTGAGCAGAAACGGAGTAAATTTGAGGAGCACAGGTATAAAGCCAGGCAAAACCAGCATCCGATCGCTCTGGTTCTAGGGGAAAGGGAAGCTTGCCCATGCCCAGAACCGGCACAAAATCAGCTTCTACAACCAAGCTTGGGCGGGTCGATTGAGCCGCAATTTTCCAAGCTTCAAAGTGATTGAGGAAACAGAGATAGATCGCAGCATAATTTTTATATTCAGGTCGATGGACTTGGCGGAGAACCTGACAGAAAAGTCCCTCTTGGTTCAAACACTTTTCGAGTTGTGTGGTGGACTCTTTATAAGCAATCACTAAGGTTGTCCCGATCGTTTCCGACAGAGGCTTAGACAAAAAAGGTTGTACCATGATTGATTACCGTGCAGAAAAAGGCAGCGTGTTCCAAGGTCATCGGGTAGGCGTAGGATTGCAGTTAAGAGGAAGTTTCTAGATTTGTTTTCTTATTGTATGTGGTTTGTTTATTCTAGACGGTCTGTCTAATGGAAACGGGCTAGACGATCTGAATTATTGAAAGGCTATCATGGATATTATTCTTTGTCATACGACCGCTGATTTTGACACCCTCGGATCTGCAGTTGGGTTAGCAAAATTATTGCCGGGTGCTCGCATTGTCCTCACGGGGGGCATGCACCCTAGTGTGAAAGCTTTTCTGTCTTTACACCGAGATGCTTACCCCTTAATTGAACGGCGATCGGTGGTTCCATCTCAAATTAAAACCCTGCACTTAGTGGATGCCCAAGCCCGATCGAGGTTTGGCAAGGCGGCAGAATGGTTTGATCTCAATCATCTCACTGGTATTTATCTTTACGATCATCATCCCAGTGCGGCTCCCTTGAGGGTGGCATCTGGTCTTTCTGTTGTGCAGCAGGTGGAGGCGGTGGGGGCCACGACCACCTTGATTGTTGAGCGGTTGCAACGGGCTGAGGTCACGCTGAAGAGTTGGGAAGCCACGGTGATGGCTCTGGGCATTCATGCTGATACGGGGTCTTTAACCTTTGAATACACCACGCCACGGGATGCCTTTGCCCTAGCTTGGTTAATGGAACAGAAAGCTAGCATGACGGCGATCGGTGAATATGTGGAGGGGAGTTTTTCACCGCAGTTACAGCCCCTCTTGAGTCCCGCCCTCGATCGCTTAGCCCAGGAAACGTTGCATGGTCTTCAGTTAGCCTGGGTGCTGCTCTCCACCCCAGAATTTGTCCCCGGGTTATCGACCTTAGCCGCTCAGTTAATCGATCTGACCGACAGTGATGTCTTGATCTTGGCGGTGCATTATCCCCAAACGGCAGGAGAAGCCTATAACCGGGTGGTCTTTATTGGTCGATCGCGCTGTGGCGAGGTAAACCTGTCCACGGTTTTTAACCCCCTCGGGGGAGGTGGGCATCCCCGGGCGGCAACGCTGACCTATCATCTTCAGCCCGAGGAAACGGAGGAGGCTGTGGCGGCATTAATGGCAGGCATTCTCGAGGCCATTCGCCAGCAAATTCCCTTGCCTCCAGTAGCGCGGGAGCTCATGTCTTCCCCCGTGCGCACGATTTTGCCCCGCACAACCATTGCTGAAGCCCAGCGCATTTTATTGCGCTATGGTCATTCAGGGTTATCGGTGGTGGACGATCGAGGAACCTTGGTGGGTATTATTTCCCGTCGGGACATTGACCTCGCCCTGCATCACGGTTTTGCCCATGCACCGGTGAAGGGATACATGACCCTAGAGCCCAAAACCATAACGCCCCATACGCCTTTACCCGAGATTCAACACCTCATGGTGACCTACGATATTGGTCGGTTGCCGGTGTTAGAACAGGAGCGCTTACTGGGCATTGTGACCCGCACGGATTTATTACGGCGGCTACATCCCCCTAAATTTGAAGACGATCCGGATATGTCCCCTGCGATCGCGGCGTGCCCCACCTTACCGACTACCCCCTGGCGATTACTTTCAAAGCAGTTAGTTCCAGCGCTCTGGCACTTTTTAGAAACGGCTGCTGCCGCCGCCGCCCAGCGGGGCTGGCATCTTTACTTGGTGGGGGGTGCGGTGCGAGATGCCTATCTGGCGTTAAACCGGGGAAATCTGTTAGAGAAGGAGTTACTGCTACAAGATATGGATCTGGTGGTGGATGGATGTCATCCCGGGCAAACCTGTGCCCCTTGGACTGAAGCAGCAGGGGTAGAACTCGCCCAAGCCCTCTTAGGGCAGTACCCCGGTGCCCGCTTGGAAGTACATGGCCGCTTTCAGACCGCTGCTCTGCTCTGGCATCAGGATCCTCTCTTGGGATCGCTGTGGGTGGATATTGCCACAGCCCGCACGGAGTTTTATCCCTATCCGGCGGCGAACCCAGAAGTGGAGGCCAGTTCTATCCGCCAGGACTTATACCGCCGCGACTTTACCATTAATGCCCTGGCCCTCCGTCTAACGCCTCCTCAGCCCGGAGAATTATTGGATTTCTTTGGCGGGTTGATGGATTTGCAGGCAGGGGTGGTGCGGGTGCTCCATTCCAATAGCTTTATTGAAGATCCGACCCGTATTTACCGAGCGGTGCGTTTTGCAGTGCGTTTGGGTTTTAGCCTCGAGCCCCAAACCCTTGCTTCAATTCAATATGCGATCGAGAGTGGCATTTACGATCGTACCCAGGCTGAGAATGGGGTGGCTCCTGCCCTACAAACCCGCCTCAGGGCGGAACTGCAATATTTATTTGAAGCCCCTTACTGGAAAACCGCCCTACAACTTCTGGGAGATTTAAAGGCACTGCGCTGTATCCATCGCCACCTGGAACTGACCCCAGGCTTATGGCGACAGGTTCGCCTAGCGGACTATTGCATCCGCCATCTGAAAATCCCCCCTACGGAAGCGTCCCTCTCCCATTGGCTTTTGCTGGTGGAAGTCTTGTTGTTACACCTTACGCCGCCCGAAACCCATGCCGTTGCCGTAAAGTTACAACTGCCCTTGGATAGTCTGCAACGTCTGACTGATTTTCCCCGGGTTCAAGAACACCTCCAAAACTTGATCCAGGAAACGAAAACGATCGCTAGCGGATCAGCCCCAACCCTGAAGCCAAGCACCCTAGTGCAGTGCCTTCGCCCTTATAAAGTCCCGACTTTAATTTTGCTCGCCTTGAAAATAGACGATCGGCAGGTACGACGATCGCTCTGGAAATATTTAACCTACTGGCGCTGGGTTAAGTCCCCGATCACCGGAACGGATCTGAAAGACTTGGGATATAAGCCGGGCAAGCAGTTTAAAGTCATCCTCGATCAGGTCTTAATGGCTTACTTAGACGGGGAACTCGGGGATGGAGCGCCCTCAGAAATTCGGTCAAACGCGATCGAGTTTGTGCGTAATCTCATGGCATGAAAGAGTAACGGCATAGGCATTTATCGTGAGTCCCGGAATCTTGGCACTTAAACTGGTCAGCATGAAGCCAAATCATAAAAAACGACCCACCCTGGAAGACCAGAATGGATCGTTAATTTGGATCTAGATAATTATGATTCGATTAGAGCCAACGTAAGTTCAAAAGAACAACGGTTGCTTAATCCAAATCCGTCATCGCCAAAACAGGCTCAGTAGAACGATCGATCCCTTTCTCAAATCCAGCCGCCGCTGCACGGGCACGACCTGCGTGCCAGAGGTGACCAACCAGGAAGAAGAAACCGAGGATAAAGTGAGAACCAGCTAACCATTGACGCAGGTTGACGAAGTTCACAGAGTTCGGCTCAGTGATGATACCGCCCACAGAGTTGATGGAAGCGTTAGGTGCGTGAGTCATGTATTCTGCTGCACGGCGCACTTGCCAGGGCTGAATATCATTTTGCAGCTTATCGAGATCTAAGCCATTGGGACCACGGAGGGGCTCCAGCCAAGGACCACGGAAGTCCCAGAAGCGCATGGTTTCACCACCAAAGATGATCTCACCAGTGGGAGAGCGCATCAGGTATTTACCCAGACCGGTAGGACCTTGAGCGGAAGCAATGTTCGCACCCAGGCGTTGGTCACGCACCAAGAAGGTGAAAGACTGAGCTTGAGAAGACTCAGCGTTGGTGGGGCCGTAGAACTCACTGGGATAAGCAGTGTTGTTGAACCAAACGTAGATGGAGGCAATGAAGCCCATCAGGGACAAAGCACCAAGGCTGTAGGAGAGGTAAGCTTCACCAGACCAGATGAAGGCACGGCGCACCCAACCAAAGGGACGGGTGAGAATATGCCATACGCCTCCAGCAATACAGGTTAAACCAACCCAAATGTGCCCGCCAATGATGTCTTCCATGTTATCTACACCAATGATGGAACCTTCGCCACCAAAGGGAGATGCTACGAGATAACCAAAAATAACGGCGGGGTTAAGAGTTGGGTTAGTAATGACGCGAACCGCACCACCACCAGGAGCCCAAGTGTCGTAAACGCCACCAAAGAACATGGCTTTGAACACCAGTAATAGGGCACCGCAACCCAGCAGGATCAGGTGGTAACCAATGATATTGGTCATTTGGTTCTTGTCTTTCCAGTCTTGGCTGAAGAAGTTGGAATAGCTTTCCAAGACTTCGGGCCCGCGCAGCGCGTGGTAAATACCGCCTAGACCGAGAACCGCAGAAGAAATAATGTGCAAAACACCCACTACAAAGTAGGGGAAGGTGTCTACCACTTCACCACCAGGACCAATACCAAAGCCGAGGGTTGCCAAGTGGGGAAGCAGAATGAAGCCTTGCTCATAGAGGGGCTTTTCGGGCACAAAGTGGGCGACCTCAAACAGGGTCATGGCACCGGCCCAGAAAACAATTAAACCAGCGTGGGCAACGTGAGCACCCAGAAGCTTACCGGAAAGGTTGATCAGACGGGCATTACCTGCCCACCATGCGTAACCGGAAGATTCTAGGTCGCGGCCACCCATTGGACTAGAGAGCGTTACCACGGGGGAGAACCTCCTCAGGGAATACAAAATGTTCGTGGGGTTGATCTGCCGGAGCCATCCAAGCTCGCAGACCTTCGTTCAAGAGAATATTTTTTGTATAGAACGTTTCAAATTCAGGGTCTTCTGCAGCACGCAATTCCTGAGAAACGAAGTCGTAAG